>NZ_JAUQTX010000096.1:0-22309 GCF_059803775.1 Azospirillum sp. UFLA03-27
GCGTATAATCGTCGGCAGCGTCAGATGTGTATAAGAGACAGATCTCGCGGTCCACGAAGTCCGACAGTTCGATGTTCGACAGCTGCAGCAGCTTGATGGCCTGCTGCAACTGCGGAGTCATCACCAGGGACTGGGTCTGACGAAGATCGAGGCGTTGGCTGAGCGCCATGGGCAGGGAAACCGCACTAGAGGCTGAACCGGTCCCCGAGGTAGACCCGGCGCACGTCCTCGTGCGCCACGATCTCGGCCGGCTCTCCCTCCATTAGTACCACACCATCGTGCAAGATGTATGCCCGATCGACGAGGTCGAGCGTTTCACGCACGTTGTGGTCGGTGATGAGCACGCCGATGCCGCGGTCGCGCAGGTGGCTGACCAGCTCGCGGATGTCGTTCACCGCGATCGGGTCGATGCCGGCCAGCGGCTCGTCGAGCAGGATGAAATGCGGCTGGGAGGCCAGCGCGCGGGCGATCTCGACGCGCCGCCGCTCGCCGCCCGACAGCGCCAGTGCCGGGGCGCGGCGCAGGTGGGTGATCGAGAACTCCGCCAGCAGTTCGTCCAGCATCTGCTCGCGCGTGTCGCGGTTGGGCTCCACCACCTCCAGCACGGAGCGGATGTTGTTCTCCACCGACATGCCGCGGAAGATCGACGCCTCCTGCGGCAGATAGCCGATGCCCAGCCGCGCCCGGCGGTACATGGGCAGCGCCGTGATGTCCTGCCCGTCGAGCAGGATGGTGCCGGAGTCGGCGGCGATCAGCCCGGTGATCATGTAGAAGCAGGTCGTCTTGCCCGCCCCGTTGGGGCCGAGCAGGCCGACCGCCTCGCCGCGCTGGACCGTCACGGTCACGTCGCGGACGACCGGGCGCTTCTTGTAGGCCTTGCCCAGATGCAGGGCCACCAGCCCTTCGGTCGGGCGCACGTCGGTGGCGGGATGGTCCGCCGGGTGACCCGACGCGTTCGGGGCGGAAAGGGTCGGACCGCCGAGGTTCCGGTCTTCGATGTCCATGGCCATTGATTCGCTGCCGGGTCGTCAGGGCTTCGCGGCGGGCGTACCGCCCGTTTGCGCGGCGGGCTTGCCGCCCGCCTGGGCGGTGGGCCGGCCAGCCGGCGCCCCCGATTCCTGGCCGGGGATCAGAAGGCCCATCACCCGCCCGCCGGTGGCGGGGCCGGCGATCACCCGGTTGACCCTGGTCTTCATGTTCATCTCGGCGGCGTCGCCATTGAGCTGGTTGTCGTTGCGGGTGATCTTGACGTTGCCCAGCAGCACCGCCGTCTCATCGGCCACCGAATAGACCAGCTTGTCGGACAGCGCCACGTCGGTCGCGGTGGTCACCACCACGCTGCCCGCGCCGTCGATGCGCTCCATCTGGGTCGAGCCGTCCGGCATCTTCTTGAGCTGGCCGATCAGGATATCGGCGCGCAGCCGGTCGCCGTTGGCGATGCGCACGGCCACGGCGTCGCCGCGGGCCACCGTCAGGTTCTTGGCCTCGTAATATTCCAGCGTGTCGCGCGCCGTCACGATGTCGGTGCGGGTGACCAGCTTCAGGTTGCGCCCGGTGACCACCGCCACCTGCTTGTCCACGTCGTAGACGCCCCGTTCGCCGAAGACCTCCTGGGTCGGGCTGACGATGCGCACGTTGCCTTCGGCGAGAAGCTGGAACACCTCGTTCCCCTTGCCGGGCACCTCCCGGTAGTAGGCGGTCAGCACGTCGGCGTAGACGGTGCTGTCGCTGCGCTTGGCCGAGGCGTTGCCACGCGCCACATAGGCGCGCACGTCCTGATGCCATTCGATGGCCTGATCGGCGTTGACCTCGACCGGGTTGGGGCCACCGCCGAGGCCGGGCAGCCCCTGGGCCGCCGCCGGGACGGCGGCCCCCGACAGCAGAAGGAACGCGGCCATCAGCGGGGCCGCAAGGGTGGCTGCACTCAACGCGTCTTTCCTCCCGGGCTTTCGGCGGCCTGGACGTCGGCCTTGGACTGGTTCAGGAACACCATCGTCTTGCCACGGTCGGACAGGCGGAAGCCTTCGGCGTTGATCACGCCCTGCGGCCCCTGGCCCACGACATGGACATCGCCCCAGGCGGTGCCCTTGCGGATGTCGGAGTCCGCTTCCTCGGTGGTGAATTCGTTGCCGTCGTCACGCATGACGCGGACATGGCCCCGCATCTTCAGGATGCCGGTGACCTGATTGTACCAGCCCTTGTCGGAGCGGATGGTCACCCATGTGCCGTCGGTCTGGGTCATCTCCGCCTCCGGCTGGTCCAGCAGGACGATGTCCGGCTGGTCGGCGATGCGGTCGGCCTTGGCCGCCACCAGCGAGAAGGGCTGGTTGTCCTCGTCCACCGCGATGTAGCGCGGCTTGATCATCTCAAGCTGGCCCTTGTCGGCGGAAATGCGCAGGGTCGGCAGTTCGGTCAGCGACGGCCACACGGCGATCAGCGCCATCACCGCCAGAGCCAGCGCCGGAAGCGCGAACTTCATCCCGGTGACGAAGCGGCTGTAGACCCGGCTGACCGGGCGGATTTCCCGGCGCCGGTGGATGCGCTTGGCCGCCTCGCTGTCGGGCATCGACTCCGGCATAGCCATGAGCCGTGCGGCGAGGGAAGGCGCATCGGCGCGCCGATCCTCCATGTTCACCGTCCGATCCTTCAGGTCGCTGTCCATGGCGTCAACCGTCCTCCGGCTGCCCGTCACGCCGCCCCGGCGCGCAGGCAATCGTGAATGTGCACAACACCGAGCGGCCGGTCCGCCTCCACCACGAACAGGCTGGTGATCTGCTTCGCGTTCATTTCCCGCAACGCCTCCTCGACCAGCGCCTTGGGGCGGATCGTCTTGGGCCGCGGCGACATGATGCTGTCGGCGCGCTCCGCCCACAGCTCCGGGGTCAGGTGGCGGCGGAGGTCGCCGTCCGTGATGACCCCGGCCAGCGCGCCCGTGGCGTCCACCACGCCGACGCAGCCCAACCGCTTGGCCGTCATCTCGAATATGACGGTGGAAAGCGGCGTATCCAAGGCGCACAGGGGCATATCCTCGCCCTTGTGCATCACATCGGTCACCTTCAGCAGCGCCCGGCCGAGCTGGCCGCCGGGGTGGAACTGCTTGAAATCCGCCGCCGTGAAGCCGCGCCGCTCCAGCAGCGCCACCGCCAGGGCGTCGCCCAGCGCCAGCATCATCGTGCTCGACGTGGTCGGGGCCAGACCCAGCGGGCAGGCCTCCGGGGCCGGCGGCAACACCAGCGCCACGTCCGACTGCTCGGCCAGGGAGGAGCCGGCGCGCCGGGTGATGCCGATCAGCGGGATGTCGAAGCGGCGGGTGTAGGCGACGATGTCCGACAGCTCGTGCGTCTCGCCGGAGTTGGACAGGGCGATGACCGCGTCCTGCCGGGCGATCATGCCGAGGTCGCCGTGGCTCGCCTCGCCCGGATGGACGAAGAAGGCCGGCGTCCCGGTCGAGGCCAGCGTCGCGGCGATCTTGCGCGCCACATGGCCGGACTTGCCCATGCCGGAGACGACGACGCGCCCCGCGATTCCGGCCAGCCGGTCCAGAGCGCGCACGAAGGCGCCGTCCAGCCCGTCCGCCAGCGCGGCCAGGGCGTCGGCTTCCATCCGCAGGACGCGCCGGGCGCTCGCGATGTCGCGGTCGGCCGCGGCGTCGGCTGGGCGATCGATCAGGCTGGGTGCCAAGCTGGTTGCGGTCAGGCTCGTCAAGGCGGTGCTTGCCTCTTCTGGTTGGCCCATGGGGCCGAAAATGAGTACTCCGACTGGCGACACGCGTATCCGCGACAACGGGCCAGCCGCCGCGCGGGCAGTATGCCCACCCGCGCGCGTCCGGTCAAATCAACGTCCGGAGGGCTTGACCTATTCCACCGAGGCTCCTGTCCCGGCGCCGGGCGTCAATGCGACCACCCTCAATGCGCCAGAATATCCGGCTGCTCCCAGCCGCCGAGGTCCAGTTCCCCGCGGGCCGGCAGGAAGTCGAAACAGGCCTTGGCGAGATGCGTCCGCCCCTCGCGCGCCAGCATCACGTCCAGCTTCTCCTTCAGGTCGTGCAGGTGCAGCACGTCGGAGGCGGCGTATTTCATCTGCTCCGGCGTCAGCTCCGCCGCACCCCAGTCGGAGGACTGCTGCTGCTTGGACAGCTCCACACCCAGCAGGTCCTTCACCAGATCCTTCAGCCCGTGCTTGTCGGTGAAGGTGCGGACCAGCTTGGACGCGACCTTGGTGCAGTAGACCGGCTGGCAGGCCACGCCGAGATAGGCCCGCATCACCGCCACGTCGAAGCGGGCGAAGTGAAACAGCTTGATGACCTCGGGGTCGGTGAGCAGACGCTTCAGATTGGGCGCATCGTACTGGCCCTTGCGGAACTGAACCAGATGCACCGTGCCGTCGCCGGGGGAAAGCTGGACCAGGCACAGCCGGTCGCGGTGGGGGTTCAGCCCCATGGTCTCGGTGTCGATGGCGACGGCGCCGCCGCGGGCGAAGGACTTCAGGTCGAGACCGTCCGGCAGGTCGCCGTCATGGAGGTCGATGGGCATTGGGTGGCTTCCCGCTCAATAGGACGGCCCCCGGCCACGGACCCCAGAAACGACGAACGCCGCTCTGCCACTTTTCCGTCCCGCTGGGGGAGGTCCGTAGCATGCGGCGCAGCCGGGTAGATATGGTGCCCAGGAGAAGACTCGAACTTCCACGACATTTCTGCCACAGGTACCTGAAACCTGCGCGTCTACCAATTCCGCCACCTGGGCTCGGTGTGGGCCGCTTATGTAGCCGGCTGGCGGAGGCCCGTCAACAGCTTTTTTCACTTTCGCGCCGAAAGCCCGGCCGGGCGCGAAATGGGCCGCGGGCGGCGCGTCAGGCCCTAGCCTCTTCCAGGAGGTTTCTATATAAGCAACCCCCGATCCGGTCGCCCTGCCCCGCTGGCGGGCGGCCCGGTCGGGAAGAATTTGCGGGCCCAACGGCACGGGAGAAGGTCGATGTCCTATCGCTCTGAAGTGGTCACGGTGTTCGGCGGTTCGGGATTCGTCGGCCGCCATCTCATTCGCCGCCTCGCCAAGACCGGCGCCATCGTGCGCGTGGTGTCGCGCCACCCGAACAAGGCCAACTTCCTGAAGACCGCCGGCTCGGTCGGGCAGATCGTGCCGATGGCCGCCGACGTGAAGGACGACCAGTCCGTCGCGCGGGCCATCCAGGGCGCGGACACCGTCATCAACCTGATCGGCACGCTGTACGAGCGCGGGGCCTGGAATTTCCAGACCGTGCATGTCGACGCCCCGGCGCGCATCGCCCGCATCGCCAAGGCCAGCGGCGTGCGCCGTCTGGTCCATGTCTCGGCCATCGGCGCCGACGCCAAGTCGGCCTCGGCCTACGCCAAGTCCAAGGCGGCGGGCGAGCAGGCGGTGGCGCAGGCCTTCCCCGGCGCCACCATCGTCCGCCCGAGCATCGTCTTCGGGCCGGAGGACGGCTTCTTCAACAAGTTCGCCGCCATGGCGCAGGTCTCCCCGGCGCTGCCGCTGATCGGCGGGTCGACGAAGTTCCAGCCGGTCTATGTCGGCGATCTGGCCGACGCCATCGCCGCCGCCGCGACCCTGGACTCGGCGGTTGGCCGGACCTTCGAGTTGGGCGGCCCACGCGTCTACAGCTTCAAGGAGCTGATGCAGCTCATGCTGCGGGAGATCCGCCGCAAGCGCTTCCTCGTGCCGGTTCCCTGGAACATCGCGGAGACGCTGGGCGGCCTGCTGGAGAAGGTGCCGCCGATCGTCGCCCCTCCGCTGACCCGCGATCAGGTGGAGATGCTGCGGACCGACAACGTCGCCGCCGCCGGCGCGCCGGGCTTCAAGGACCTGGGCATCACCAACCTGTCGAGCTGCGAGGTGATCCTGCCGACCTACCTGTCGCGCTTCATCGTCGGCGGCCGCTCCAACACGATGCCGCGCGACGCCGGCAACCATTCCGGCGCGCACTGAGTCCTCGGTTCCGCCCCAGCGAAACGAAAGCCCCGGCCCGCCGCCGGGGCTTTCGCCGTTTTGGGGGCCTGCCATCCCGTACGAAAGAGCCGTGCAAGGGTGCCCTGCGGCGCGCGGCCTTGATTCCCGCTCCGTCCTGCCGCATCTGGCCCCTTCATCGGGGCGACGGAAGGAGCGTGGGGAGTCATGCAGGCGGCAACGCAGGATTTCACCATACGGGAATTCGCCGACCGCGCCCCGGGCGCCCGGCTGGCCTCCCTGGCGGCCTTCTTTGTCAACGGGTCGGTGTTCGGCGTCTGGGCCACCCAGATCCCGGCGATCAAGGATCACCTGGACCTCAGCCCCGGCGTGCTCGGCGTCGCCCTTCTCTGCCTCGCCGCCGGGGCGCTGACCGCCATGGTCGGCACCGGTCCGCTGCTCGGCCGCGTCGGCAGCGCACCGGTAATCCGGGTCACCGCCGTGGCCTTCGCCCTGATCCTGCCGCTGCCGGCGCTGATGCCGGACCTGTTGTCGCTGTGCGCGGTGCTGTTTCTGTTCGGGGCGGCGGGCGGCACCATGGACGTGGCGATGAACGCCCACGGCGCCTTGGTGGAGCGTCATCTCGGACGGCCGATCATGTCCTCGCTGCACGGCATGTGGAGCCTGGGCGGCCTGTTCGGCGCCGGGGTGGGCGGTCTGCTGCTGCAAGTCCTGCCGCCGCCGGTCCAGGCCTCCATCCTCGCGGCGGCGCTGCTCGCCCTGTTCTTCGCGCTGCACCGCCGCTTCCTGCCCGGAAGCGCCGATCAGCAGGCGGAGCCGACGGGCCTCGCCCTGCCCGACCGCGGCACGCTGCTGCTGGGCGCGCTGACCTTCCTGGCCTTCATGAGCGAGGGTGCGATCCTGGACTGGAGCGCCGTCTATCTGCGCGAGGATCTGGGGGGTGCGGCGTCGATCGCGGCGCTGGGCTTCGCCGTCTTTTCCGGCGCCATGGCGGTGGGCCGCTTCTGCGGCGACCGGCTGCGCCAGCGTTTCGGCGGGCCGGTGCTGGTCCGGGCGGGCGCCGTGCTGGCCTTCGCCGGGCTGGCCGTCGCGCTGACCGGCGGCGGGCCGGTGGTGGCGGTCGCCGGGTTCGGGCTGACCGGGCTCGGCCTGTCGAACGTGGTGCCGGTGCTGTTCAGCGCCGCCGGCGCCAAGGCGGAGGGGGAAGCCGGCCAGGCCATCGCCGCGGTGGCGACCCTCGGCTACGCCGGCGTGCTGACTGGCCCGGCCCTGCTCGGCTTCGTGGCGGAGGCCAGCACGGTGGGCTTTTCCTTCGCCCTGGTCGCCGCGCTGGCGCTGGTCATCGCCGCGGCCTCCTCGCGCGCCGTCGCCCAACAGGGCTGAGGCGCGCGGGAAACCGGCTCATTACAGATAGAGGAACGCCAGCATCCCCGACCCGATGGCGATGCGGTACCAGGCGAAGGGCGCGAAGCCGTAGCGCCCGACGAAGTCCACCAGCACCTTGACCACCAGCGCCGCCGCGATGAAGGCGGTAACGAATCCGACCCCGATCAGCAGAGCGGAGTCGACGGTCATCAGGCTCCAGTTCTTGTAGAGGTCGTAGACCGTGGCGCCGGCCATGGTCGGGATCGCCAGGAAGAAGGAGAATTCCGCGGCGGTCCGCCGGTCCACCCCCATCAGCAGCGAGCCGAGGATCGTCGCGCCCGAGCGCGACACGCCCGGCACCAGCGCCAGGCACTGGCACAGTCCGATCTTCAAAGCGAGCGGCGCCGGAAAGCGTTCGATCTGGTGGTAGCGCGGGACCGGCACCAGCCGCTCCGCCATCAGGATCGCCACGCCGCCCAGGATCAGCGCGATGCTGACTACCGTCGGGTTGAACAGCACCGCCTTGATGACGCCGTGCAGCGCCGCCCCCAGCACCATCGCCGGCAGGAAGGCCAGGATCACCGCCATCGCGAAGTGGCGGGCGCCCGGATCGTCCTTCAATCCGGTGACCACCTTCCACAGCCGGGCGAAATAGACCGTGCAGATCGCCAGGATCGCACCGAGCTGGATCACCACCTCGAACACCTTGCCCGGCGGGCCTTCGAAGCCCAACAGTGTGTCGAAAATGATCAGGTGGCCGGTGGACGAGACCGGCAGAAATTCGGTCAGCCCTTCGATCAGGCCGAGCAGAGCGGCGTCCAGATATTGGTCGATCAACATGCGGCGCGGGGCCTCTGACAAGATTGCGGGGGGCAATGTCCGGCTTATAGCAGTGCAACATGGCGAAGGCGACGACCCATGGGGCGATACCCCGAATTGGGGTATAGTCCCGGATCGGACCTAATTTTCTTGCTTGTTTTTCAGGCACTCCGGCCGTTCCCGGAGGCGTCCGCGACATCGAGTCACGGTTTGGTCAGTCATGCTGTCCTAACGACGAAAATATGCTCGCACGGCGCCTTCTCTTGCGGTATATGACGTTCAGACCGCGTGACCGCGGGCTTTCGTTTTCACTGCGGCCACGCCCCTTGGCATGCTCCACCGGCATGGAAAAGGGCCGCCCGGCCGCCGGCGCCGTCCCCATGCACGGGACACGGGAAGAAGGAGCAGGCGTTATGGCGAACCAGAGGATGTTGGGCTTCGTGCACACCGCGCAGCGGATGCCCGACAAACGCCCGGCCGCGGAGCGCCGCCAGGATTTCGCCGAGATCTACGCCCGCTTCAGCGACGAGCGCGCCAACGAGCAGGCCAACCGCTGCTCGCAGTGCGGCGTTCCCTTTTGCCAGGTGCACTGCCCGGTCTCCAACAACATCCCCGACTGGCTGAAGCTGACCTCCGAAGGCCGACTGGAGGAGGCGTACGAGGTCTCCCAGGCCACCAACAACTTCCCGGAGATCTGCGGCCGCATTTGCCCGCAGGACCGCCTGTGCGAGGGCAACTGCGTCATCGAGCAGTCCACCCACGGCGCCGTCACCATCGGATCGGTCGAGAAGTACATCAACGACACCGCCTGGGATCAGGGCTGGGTGAAGCCGCGCACGCCGTCGCGCGAACTGGGCGTCTCGGTCGGCATCATCGGCGCCGGACCCGCCGGCCTCGCCGCCGCCGAGGAGCTGCGCGCCAAGGGCTACGAGGTGCACGTCTACGACCGCTACGACCGCATGGGCGGCCTGCTGGTCTACGGCATCCCCGGCTTCAAGCTGGAGAAGTCGGTGGTCGAGCGCCGCGTGCAGCTGCTGGCCGACGCCGGGGTGATCTACCACCCGAACTTCGAGGTGGGCCGCGACGCCTCCCTGCCGGAGCTGCGCCGCAAGCACGTCGCCGTGCTGGTCGCCACCGGCGTCTACAAGGCGCGCGACATCAAGGCGCCGGGCTCGGGCCTTGGCAACATCGTGGCGGCGCTGGACTATCTGACCACCTCCAACAAGGTCAGCCTGGGCGACAACGTGGAGGCGTACGAGAACGGCTCCCTGAACGCCGCGGGCAAGCATGTGGTGGTTCTGGGCGGCGGCGACACCGCCATGGACTGCGTGCGCACGGCGATCCGCCAGGGCGCCACGTCCGTCAAGTGTCTGTACCGCCGCGACCGCAAGAACATGCCGGGCTCGCAACGCGAGGTCGCCCACGCCGAGGAAGAGGGCGTGGAGTTCATCTGGCAGGCCGCCCCCGAAGGCTTCACCGGCGACACGGTGGTGACCGGCGTGCGCGCCGTGCGCATCCATCTGGGCGTGGCCGACGCCACCGGCCGCCAGACCCCGCAGGTGATCGAGGGGTCGGAGTTCACCGTCCAGGCCGATCTGGTCATCAAGGCGCTCGGCTTCGAGCCGGAGGATCTGCCCGCCCTGTTCGGCGAGACGGAGCTGAAGGTCACGCGCTGGGGCACGCTGCTGGTCGACCACCGCAGCAAGATGACCAACCTGGAGGGCGTGTTCGCCGCCGGCGACATCGTGCGCGGCGCCTCGCTGGTGGTGTGGGCCATCCGCGATGGCCGCGACGCGGCGGAGGGCATCCACGCCTACGCCAGGGCGAAGGCCGAGACGCCGGTCGCTGTCGCGGCGGAATAAAAGCCGCAACAATCCATAATTCCGCGGGTTCCAGGGGTCCATTTCGGCCCCTGGCGGGGGTGAAGGGGCGAAGTCCCCCTTTCGAACAGACTGCCCCCGTCAAAACAGACTGACTGAAAGGGTCCACCGATGACCACCGAGTTGAACCAGGGTGAGCAGTTCGTCGCCGACTTCCGCGCCAACGCCGCGGCGCTGACCACTGCCAACGCCTACAACCCGGAGGATGAGCACGACGCCTGCGGCGTCGGCTTCATCGCCGCGATCGACGGCAAGCCCCGCCGCTCGGTGGTCGAGAAAGGCATCGAGGCGCTGAAGGCCGTCTGGCACCGCGGCGCCGTGGACGCCGACGGCAAGACGGGCGACGGTGCCGGCATCCACGTCGCCGTGCCTCAGAAGTTCTTCAAGGACCATGTGAAGGTCATCGGCCACCGCGCGCCGGACAACAAGCTGGCCGTCGGCCAGGTCTTCCTGCCGCGTATCAGCCTGGACGCGCAGGAAGCCTGCCGCTGCATCGTCGAGACCGAGATCCTCGCCTTCGGCTACTACATCTACGGCTGGCGCCAGGTGCCGATCAACGTCGACATCATCGGCGAGAAGGCCAACGCGACCCGTCCGGAGATCGAGCAGATCATCGTCGGCAACAACAAGGGCGTGTCCGACGAGCAGTTCGAGCTGGACCTCTACATCATCCGCCGCCGCATCGAGAAGGCGGTGAAGGGTGAGCAGATCAACGACTTCTACATCTGCTCGCTGTCGGCCCGCTCGATCATCTACAAGGGCATGTTCCTGGCGGAGCAGCTGACCACCTTCTATCCGGACCTGCTGGACGAGCGTTTCGAGTCCGACTTCGCCATCTACCACCAGCGCTATTCGACCAACACCTTCCCGACCTGGCCGCTGGCCCAGCCCTTCCGGATGCTCGCCCACAACGGCGAGATCAACACGGTCAAGGGCAACGTCAACTGGATGAAGGCGCACGAGACCCGGATGGAGCATCCGGCCTTCGGCACCCACATGCAGGACCTGAAGCCGGTGATCGGCGTCGGCCTGTCGGACTCCGGCTCGCTCGACACCGTGTTCGAGGTGATGGTCCGCGCCGGCCGCACGGCCCCGATGGTCAAGATGATGCTCGTGCCGCAGGCGCTGACCAGCTCGCAGACCACGCCGGACAACCACAAGGCGCTGATCCAGTACTGCAACTCCGTCATGGAGCCGTGGGACGGCCCGGCCGCGCTGGCCATGACCGACGGCCGCTGGGTCGTCGGCGGCATGGACCGCAACGGCCTGCGCCCGATGCGCTACACGATCACCACCGACGGCCTGATCATCGGCGGGTCCGAGACGGGCATGGTGAAGATCGACGAGGCCCAGGTCATCGAGAAGGGCCGCCTCGGCCCGGGCGAGATGATCGCCGTCGACCTCCAGTCCGGCAAGCTCTACCGCGACCGCGAGCTGAAGGACCATCTCGCCACGCTGAAGCCGTGGGACAAGTGGGTGCAGAACACCACCCATCTGGACGAGCTGGTGAAGACCGCCTCGCTGAAGGGCGAGCCGTCGGACATGGACAAGGCCGAGCTGCGCCGCCGCCAGCAGGCCTTCGGCCTGACCATGGAAGACATGGAGCTGATCCTGCACCCGATGGTGGAGGACGGGAAGGAGGCCATCGGCTCGATGGGCGACGACAGCCCCATCGCCGTGCTGTCCGACAAGTACCGCGGTCTGCACCACTTCTTCCGCCAGAACTTCTCGCAGGTCACCAACCCACCCATCGACTCGCTCCGTGAGCGCCGGGTGATGAGCCTGAAGACGCGGCTCGGCAACCTCGGCAATATCCTGGACGAGGACGAGACGCAGACCCGCCTGCTGCAGCTCGAATCGCCGGTCCTGACGACCGCCGAGTTCCGCGCCATGCGCGACTACATGGGCGACACGGCGGCCGAGATCGACGCGACCTTCCCGGTGGATGGCGGCCCTGATGCCCTGCGCGACGCGCTGCGCCGCATCCGCCAGGAGGCGGAGGACGCCGTTCGCGGCGGCGCCACCCACGTCATCCTGACCGACGAGGCGATGGGCCCGGCGCGCGCCGCCATCCCGGCGATCCTCGCCACGGGCGCCGTGCACACGCACCTGATCCGCTCCAACCTGCGCACCTTCACCTCGCTGAACGTGCGCACGGCGGAGGGGCTGGACACCCACTACTTCGCCGTGCTGATCGGCGTCGGCGCCACCACGGTCAACGCCTACCTCGCGCAGGAGGCCATCGCCGAGCGCCACCGCCGCGGCCTGTTCGGCTCCATGCCGCTGGAAAAGGGCATGGCCAACTACAAGAAGGCCATCGACGACGGCCTGCTGAAGATCATGTCCAAGATGGGCATCTCGGTCATCAGCAGCTACCGCGGCGGCGGCAACTTCGAGGCCATCGGCCTGTCGCGCGCTCTGGTCGCCGAGCATTTCCCGGCGATGGTCAGCCGCATCTCCGGCATCGGCCTGAACGGCATCCAGAAGAAGGTGCTGGAGCAGCACGCCACCGCCTACAACGAGGAGGTCGTGGCCCTGCCGGTCGGCGGCTTCTACCGCTTCCGCAAGTCGGGCGACCGCCACGGCTGGGAAGGCGGCGTGATCCACACGCTGCAGCAGGCGGTGACCAACGACAGCTACACCACCTTCAAGAAGTACAGCGAGCAGGTGAACAAGCGTCCGCCGATGCAGCTCCGCGACCTGCTGGAGCTGCGCTCCACCAAGGCCCCGGTGCCGGTGGACGAGGTGGAGAGCATCACCGCGATCCGCAAGCGCTTCATCACGCCGGGCATGTCCATGGGCGCCCTGTCGCCCGAGGCGCACGGCACGCTGAACGTCGCCATGAACCGCATCGGCGCCAAGTCCGACAGCGGCGAGGGCGGCGAGGACCCGGCGCGCTTCCGCCCGGACAAGAACGGCGACAACTGGAACAGCGCCATCAAGCAGGTGGCCTCGGGCCGCTTCGGCGTCACCGCCGAGTACCTGAACCAGTGCCGCGAGCTGGAGATCAAGGTCGCCCAGGGCGCCAAGCCCGGCGAGGGCGGCCAGCTCCCCGGCTTCAAGGTGACCGAGATGATCGCGCGGCTGCGTCACTCGACGCCGGGCGTGATGCTCATCAGCCCGCCGCCGCACCACGACATCTACTCGATCGAGGATCTCGCCCAGCTCATCTATGACCTGAAGCAGATCAATCCGGATGCGAAAGTGACGGTGAAGCTGGTCAGCCGTTCCGGTATCGGAACGATTGCCGCGGGCGTGGCGAAGGCCAACGCCGACATCATCCTGATCTCCGGCAACAGCGGCGGCACGGGCGCTTCCCCGCAGACCTCGATCAAGTTCGCCGGCCTGCCCTGGGAGATGGGCCTGTCGGAGGTGCATCAGGTCCTGACGCTGAACCGCCTGCGCCACCGCGTGCGGCTGCGCACCGACGGCGGCCTGAAGACCGGCCGCGACATCGTGATCGCCGCCATGCTGGGCGCGGAGGAGTTCGGCATCGGCACGGCCAGCCTGATCGCCATGGGCTGCATCATGGTCCGCCAGTGCCACAGCAACACCTGCCCGGTCGGCGTCTGCGTGCAGGACGACAAACTGCGCCAGAAGTTCGTCGGCACGCCGGAGAAGGTCGTCAACCTCTTCACCTTCCTCGCCGAGGAAGTGCGCGAGATCCTGGCCGGCCTCGGCTTCCGCTCGCTGAACGAGGTGATCGGCCGCACCGACCTGCTGCATCAGGTCAGCCGTGGTGCGGAGCATCTCGACGACCTCGACCTGAACCCGCTGCTGGCCCAGGTCGATCCCGGCGAGAACGCCCGCTACTGCACCCTGCAGGGCCGCAACGAGGTGCCGGACACGCTGGACGCCCGCATCGTCGCCGACGCCCGCCCGCTGTTCGAGGAGGGCGAGAAGATGCAGCTCGCCTACAACGCCCGCAACACGCAGCGCGCCATCGGCACGCGGCTGTCCTCGATGGTGACGCGCAAGTTCGGCATGTTCGGGCTGCAGCCCGGCCACATCACCATCCGCCTGCGCGGCACCGCCGGCCAGTCGCTCGGCGCCTTCGCGGTGCAGGGCATCAAGCTGGAGGTGATGGGCGACGCCAACGACTATGTCGGCAAGGGCCTGTCGGGCGGCACCATCGTCGTCCGTCCGACGACCTCCAGCCCGCTGGAGACCAACAAGAACACGATCATCGGCAACACGGTCCTCTACGGCGCGACGGCGGGCAAGCTGTTCGCCGCGGGCCAGGCCGGCGAGCGGTTCGCCGTCCGCAACTCCGGCGCCACCGTGGTGGTCGAGGGCTGCGGCTCCAACGGCTGCGAGTACATGACGGGCGGCACGGCGGTCATCCTCGGCCGCGTTGGCGACAACTTCGCCGCCGGCATGACGGGCGGCATGGCCTACGTTTACGACCTGGACGACAGCCTGCCGCTGTACATCAACGACGAGAGCGTGATCTTCCAGCGCATCGAGGTCGGCCACTACGAAAGCCAGCTCAAGCACCTGATCGAGGAGCATGTGACGGAGACGCAGAGCCGCTTCGCCGCCGAGATCCTCAACGATTGGGCGCGTGAGGTGACCAAGTTCTGGCAAGTCGTTCCGAAGGAAATGCTGAACCGCCTGGAAGTCCCGGTCCATCTGCCGAAGGCCATCTCGGCGGAGTAAGACCCAAGCAATAAATCCCAAGTCGATTGTGCATACGCGAACGGCGGTCCGGGGTAACCGGGCCGCCGTTTTTCACGCCCGCCGTTGCACGGGCGTCCTTTTCACGGCGCCGGTTCTTGGAATAATCTGGTGCGGAATGGGTTGTTAGGACCGCCTGGGGGCATCCGCAACCACACGGGAGGGCGTCATGCCGGCAGAGGACGGCTTGCGCATCAACATTCGCTTCGCCACGGCGGCCGACGGGCCGCGCTGTGCCGACATCTTCCTGCGCGGGCGCCGCGCCGCCTTTTCCTGGCAACCCGAGGACCGCTTCGGCCTGGACGACTATTACGACTGCGTGGACGGGGAAGAGGTGCTGGTGGCCGAACTGGACGGTGCCGGAGCCGGTGCCTGGGCGACGACCCGGCTGGTCGTCGGCTTCATCTCCGTCGATGCCGGCGACCGCTTCATCCACACCCTCTTCATCGACCCGCTGTGGCGCGGGCGGGGCATCGGCAGCGCGCTGCTGCGCGAGGCGCTGACCCTGCTGCGCGGCTCCGCCGAACTGGCCTGCGCCTCGCGCAACGCGGCGGCCCGCGCCTTCTACGAGCACAACGGCTGGACCCCGGTCCCCGCCGCCGAAAGCGGAGGGGATGCGGAACCCCTGGTGGTCTACCGCAAATCCGCCCTTTGACACCCCCTCGGCACGGTTAATCCATAAGCCGAAGGAGCGGTGTCACAAGCCAAAGCGCAGACTGTTTTCCACGCTCCCCATACGCTACAGTCCGGCCCGGCATGCGGACACTCCATCACCACCCCCTCCATCCCTTGTCCCGCGTCGCGCGGGTGATGCTGGCCGAGAAGGGTCTTCCCTTCGACACGGTCATCGAGAAGCCGTGGGAACGGCGCGAGGATTTCCTGATGCTGAACCCCGCCGGCGAGCCGCCGGTGCTGGTGGAGGAGGACGGAACCGTCGTGGCCGGCGGGCTGCCCGTTCTGGAGTATCTGGAGGAGGCCTATCCCGATGTGGCCCTGATGCCACGGGAGGTGGCGGCCCGCGCCGAGGTGCGCCGGATCGTCGACTGGTTCACCCGCACCTTCGACCGCGAGGTGACCGAGAACTTGGTCGGCGAGAAGCTGATCAAGCGGCTGTCCGGCCAGGGCCACCCCTACGCCCCGGCGATCCGGGCCGGGCTGGCGAACATCCAGTACCATATGGAATACATCGCCTTCCTGTCGGAGCGTCGCCCCTGGCTGGCCGGTTCCAGCTTCACGGTGGCCGACATCGCGGCGGCGGCGGCGCTGTCCTGCGTCGATTACGTGGACAACGTGCCATGGGACAAGGTGCCGGAGGCCAAGGACTGGTACGCCCGCATCAAGTCGCGCCCCAGCTTCCGCGGCCTGCTCACCGACAGCATCCCCGGCTGCCCGCCGCCCCGCCATTACGCCGACCTGGATTTCTGAGCCGATCTGTCCGACCGGGATAGGCCCCGCCGGAAGACGGAACCCCGTCCGTACCGGTCTGTTTCGCTTTGGTTGCAGAACGGCAGAGGAGGATGGGGGCATGGCCCAACACGACTACGTGCGTCACACGCTCGATTGCCTGGAGGAGGCGCAAGCGGCCCTGCGGCTTGCCCAACGCAAGGGCCAGATCGCGCCGGAGGACGAGGACCAGCTGTCCCGCCGCCTCGATACGATCACCGAACGCATTGCCCAGGTTCAGGACATGAACTGACGCCCGCAGGGGCCGCGCCGGTCCGGGCGCGGCTCCCCTACGCCGCCCCCGCCATGCGCAGCGCCACGCCGGCCAGCGCGCAAGCGCCCAGGGTGGGCAGCATCCCCGCCTTGAAACGGAACACCGCCAGCACCGCCGCCACGGTCAGCGCCAGGGCCGGCAGGTTGACGCTGGCGAGAACGGGCAAGTCCAGCCTCATGCCGGCGACGGACACCGGTTCCAGGCGGGCGAACAGGGTGTGCAGGGCGAACCACAGCGCCAGATTCAGGATCACCCCGACCACCGCGGCGGTGATCGCCGACAGCGCCGCGCCGAGCATCCGGTTGCCGCGCAGCGCCTCCACGTAGGGCGCGCCGAGGAAGATCCACAGGAAGCAGGGCACGAAGGTCACCCAGGTGGTCAGCAGCCCGCCCAGCACCCCGGCCAGCAACGGCGGCAGACCTCCCGGATCGCGCAACGCGCCGAGGAAGCCGACGAACTGCACCACCATGATCAGCGGCCCGGGCGTCGTCTCCGCCATGCCCAGCCCGTCGAGCATCTCGCCGGGATGGAGCCAGCCGTAGGTCTCCACCGCCTGCTGAGCCACATAGGCCAGCACGGCGTAGGCGCCGCCGAAGGTCACCACCGCCATCTTGGAGAAGAAGACGGCGATGCCGGTGAACGTGTTGTCCGGCCCAAGCGTCAGCAGCAGCGCCAGCACCGGCCCCAGCCACAGGGCGAGGCACACCGCCCCGACCCGCAGCGACCAAGCGGTGGAGGGGCGGGCGTGGTCCGGCGTCCCCTCGCCCAGCAGGCTATTTCCATGCGTGGACGAAGCCGGTCCGTGCGGCGCCGGCCGGAAGGCGGTGACACCCAGCCGCGCCCCGGCCAGCCCGATCAGCGCGGCGGTCAGGATGATCAGGGGAAACGGGACGTTGAAGGCAAAGATCGCCAGGAAGGCCGCCGCCGACAGGGCGACTATCGCCCCGTTCTTCAGCGTGCGCCGCCCGACGCGGACCACCGCCTCCAGAACCACGGCGAGAACCGCCGCCTTCAACCCGAAAAACAGCCCCTGCACCGCCCCGGTGTGCCCCAGCGTCGCGTAGATCAGGCTGAGCGCCATGATGGCCAGCGCGCCGGGCAGGACGAACAGGACGCCGGCGATCAGCCCGCCCACCGTCCGGTGCATCAGCCAGCCAATGTAGACGGCCAGCTGCTGCGCCTCCGGCCCCGGCAGCAGCATGCAGTAGTTCAGGGCGTGGAGGAACCGCTCCTCCCCGATCCACTTCTTCTCGTCCACCACGACGCGGTGCATCATGGCGATCTGGCCGGCCGGCCCGCCGAAGCTCAGCGCCGCGATCCGCGCCCAGACCCGCGTGGCCTCGCCGAGGCTCACCCCGTGGCCGGCGGTGTCCACACCGGGTGTGTTGGCGCTGTCCGCCTGGGTCATGCGTCGTCTCCGGAGCACGCGAAGGGGCGCCATTCAGACCACAAGGGACGGTCCGCCGCCAGCGCGGAGATGTGACGGTAATGTTGCGCCGGTCAGGAGGGCGCCGCCGGCAGAACCAGTTCCACCCGCAACCCGCCGAGCGACGAATCGCCCAGCCGCAGGTCGCCGCCGTAGAGCCGCGCCACGTCGCGCACGACGGCGAGGCCGAGGCCGCTGCCCGGTGTGCTTTCGTCCAGCCGCACGCCGGGGGCCAGCACCGCGTCGCGCCGGTCGGCGGGCAGGCCCGGCCCGTCGTCCTCGACCACCACCGCCAGCATCCCGCCTGCCTCCAGCCGCGACGCGACCTCCACCCGCGACCCCGCCCACTTCATGGCGTTGTCCAGCAGGTTGCCCAGCATCTCGTCGAGATCCTCGCGCTCTCCGGCGAAGACATGCTCGCGCGGGACGCGGACGGTGACGATCACCCGTCCATTGCCGCCCTGGAGTTTCTCCATCACCCGCGCCAGCGCCCCGGCGCTGTCGGCCACCGGGGTAGCGACGCCGGGCAGGCCGCGGGCGGCGGCGGCGCGGGCGCGGGCCATGTGATGGTCGATGTGGCGGCGCATCTCCGCCACCCGCCGGGCGGCCGCCTCCCCCTCCGCCTCGTTCGCCAGCACGGCGAGGTTCGTCTTCAGCGCGTGGGCGAGGTTCCCGGCCTGGAGCCGCGCCCGAACCACCACCTCCTCCGAATGGTCGAGCAGGGCGTTCAGGTCGTCGAGCAGCGGCTGCACCTCGCGCGGGGAATCGCCGCCGAAGCGCTTCCGGCGCCCGGCCCGCACCGCGGCCAGCTCGGCGCGCAGCCGCACCAGCGGGCGCAGCCCCACCGACACCTGGACCACCGCAGCGGCGATCAGCGCCAGCGCCAGCGCCCCCAGCGACAGCCAGAGCACCCGGTTGAAATCCGCCACCACCGCCCGCAGCTCCGCCTCGTCCTGCGCCACCGCCATGCGCAGGGGTGCCGTCCCGTTGGGAAAGGTCACCGCGCGCTCCAGCACCGACAGGTGGCGCCCGGCGGGGCCGACGACGCTGTGACGGTGGATCTCGCCGTCGGCGACCTCGTCCGGCGGCAGGGCCAGCGCCTCGTCCCACAGCGAGCGGGAGCGGAGAACCGGCGCGGCCCCCGGCCCGACCTGCCAGTACAGCCCCGAGAGGGGCCGGCGGAAACGCGGGTCGCTGAGCGGCTGGCGCAGCACCGGCACGCCGTCCGCCCCCAGTTCGGTCAGCGCGGCGAGCTGGTCCAGATGGTTGGTCAGCTCCGCCTCGAAGCGGCGGGCCACATGGTCGCGGAACAGGCCGGACAGAACCAGCCCGGCCAGCGCCAGGGCCAGCGCGATCCACACCGCCGCCCCGGCCAGCAGGCGGAAGCGCAGCGACCCGGTCAACCGCCGCGCCCCCCCGCTCACGGCGCCTCCAACTTGTAGCCGAGCCCGCGCACGGTCTTGATCAGGTCGGCGCCCAGCTTGCGGCGCAGGCGGCCGACGAAGACCTCGATGGTGTTGGAATCGCGGTCGAAATCCTGGGCGTAGATGTGCTCGGTCAGCTCCGTGCGCGAGACCAGCTGCCCCTTGCGGTGCATCAGGTAATCGAGCACGCGGAATTCGTGCCCGGTCAGGTCCACCGGCCGCCCATCCAGCGTGACCCGGCCTGAGCGGGTGTCCAGCACCACCCCGCCGCAGGCGATCTCCGCCGAGGCGTGGCCCTTGGAGCGGCGGATCAGCGCACGGATGCGGGCGAGAAGCTCCTCCATGCTGAAGGGCTTCGCCAGATAGTCGTCGGCCCCGGCGTCGATGCCCTGGACCTTCTCCGTCCAGGCGCCGCGGGCGGTCAGGATGATGACCGGCGTGGCGATCCCGCCTGCCCGCCAGGAGCGCAGCACCGTCAGCCCGTCGACCCGCGGCAGGCCGAGATCGAGCACGATGGCGTCATAGGGCTCGGTCTCGCCGAGAAACTGCCCCTCCTCGCCGTCGGCGGCGCAATCCACGGCGTAGCCCTCGCCCTCCAGCCGCTCGGCGAGCTGCTGGGCGAGCGCCGGATCATCCTCGACGACGAGCAGGCGCATGGCGTTCACCTCTTCCCATGATGGCCGCCCTCGCCTTTCCCGTTGCGCCCGCGCACCCGCAGCAGGTCGCCGGTCGCGGCGTCGTACTTCAGCTTCAGGACGCGGCCTTCGGCGGTGATGGTCTTGATCTCGTAGACGATCTGCCCGTCCTCATCCTCGAACTCGACGTCCAGGATGTCACCAGGGAAATCGGCCTGCGCGCGGGCCAGGATGGCTTCCAGCGGCAGCGCCCGGCCCGAGCGGAACGCCTCCCGCGCCCGCTCATGGTCGCGGTCGTCATCCGCCGCCGCCGGCAGGGTCGCGGTGAGGAGGACCAGGGACAGCAGAACGGCGCGGGCAGCGTTCATGATCGGAACCGGCAGGCGGACAGACGAATCCAGTTAGCACAAAGCCGCCTGAACGGCACCTGAATGAACCGGTCAGGCTCCGTTCAGCGTGGGCGGCGCAGTCTCCACCGCAACGAACGCGACGCCCTGGAGACTACACCGATGATCCGCAGGATGCTGACCCACACCGCCGCCGCAACGCTCGTCGTCGCCGTGGCGGCCTTCGCCTTCCAGGCCCTTGCCGGCGGGGAGGGCGTTGCCCGCACCGCCGGGTCGCTGGCCGCCGCCGTCGCGGGGGGCGATCATGACGCCGATTGACCTCCGTCCCCCCATGGCGCGCCGCACGCCGGGTCGGCTGCTGTTCCTGTTCGCCTTTCACGCCGCGCTGTCGGGCGCCTTCATCGTCGCCTACCTGACGGGGGACGAGAACACCTACGCCATGCACCAGTTCGCCGGCTACACGGCGCTGGCCGCGCTGGCGGTGCGGCTCCTGGCCGGGGTGCTGATGCCGGTGGGGCCGCTGCGCCTGCCCCGCCCATCTACGGCCGCCACGCTGGACTGGCTGCGGCGCGCCGCCATGGGAGAGGCGCGGGCCTGGGGACAACGCAGCCCGCTGCTCGCCTGGATGGCGCTGGCGCTGCTGGCCGTGGTCGGCGCTGCCGCGCTCAGCGGAGCGGTTGCCGACTTTGTCGTCCCCTTCGAGACGCTGCACGAGGCGCTGGGCGAGTTTTCCCTGCCCGTCGTCCTGGCCCATGTCGCCCTGGTCGTCGCGCTGCTCGCCCTGAAGAAAGTCGCCGGCTGGCGCGCCCGCTCCAACACCCGACACGAGGTCACCGCCCCATGATCCGCTTCGTCCTGCCCACGCTGGCCGTCTTCGCCGTGGGCGCGGCCATCGCCGCAGCCCCGAACCCGGCGCGCACCGCCCTCCTCGACGGCTATGCCGCCCAGGCGAAAGCGCAATCGCCGGCCTTCGCCGGCTTCTCCGCCGAGCGGGGACGGGCGCTCTATCTCGGCCCGCACGGTGGCGGCAAGCCGGAGACCAACGCCTGCGCCGCCTGCCACACCCCCGACCCGACCGCCCAGGGCCGTCACCAGCGGACCGGGCGCGGGATCGAGCCGATGGCCGTCTCCGCCAACCCCAAGCGCTTCACCGACCCCGCGGAGGTGGAGAAGCGCTTCGACCGCGATTGCCCCAACGTCCTCGGCCGCGCCTGCACGGCGCAGGAGAAGGGCGACTTCATCACCTATCTCGCCGGTCAATAAGGCCGGCCAATGAGGAGCCCCGCCATGCCCCGCCGCCTCATCGCCGCAACCGTTCTTCTGCTGCTGTCCGGCGTCCCCGCTTCGGCCAACGAGTTCGAGCGCGTTCCGCCGGTGACCAATGACGCCACCCGCAAGGAATGCGGGGAATGCCACATGGCCTTCCAGCCCGGCCTGCTGCCGGCGGGAAGCTGGACCCGGATCATGGACGGGCTGGACGACCATTTCGGCGAGAAGGCCAGCCTGCCGCCCGGCCCGGCGGCGGAGATCCGCGCCTATCTGACCGGCAACGCCGCCGGGCGCGGCGACCCCGCGCTCCTGCGGATCACCGAGCAGCGCTGGTGGCTGCGCGAGCACGGATTCCGCCCGGAGGTCTGGCTGCGCAAGGACGTGCTGTCCAAGGCCAACTGCGAAGCCTGCCACCGCGACGCCGCCCGCGGACTCTATGACGACGACTGATCGGGGACGACGACTGATCGGGCGGGACAAAGCGTTGCCGCGACGGTTGTTCTCGGGAGCGATCAGAGAGGGAGGAGCATCATGGACCACGACACCTTCAACATGGGCATCCGGAAATACCTGAAGGTCGTCGGCGTCACCTCGCAGCGCGAGATCGAGCGCGCCGTGAGCGAAGCGATCGAGGCCGGCAAGCTGAAGGGCAACGAGACGCTCCAAGCCCGCGTCGTGCTGACCATCGAGGGCATCGGGCTGGAGCATGAGATCAAGGGGGAGATCGCGTTGGAGTAGGCGTCGGCACCGGTTGCCCCCACCCTGTCTCTTATACACATCTGACGCTGCCGACGATTATACGCGAGTGTAG
>NZ_JAUQTX010000097.1:0-22213 GCF_059803775.1 Azospirillum sp. UFLA03-27
GAGGGTTGGGTGGGGGCCCACCCCAAGCACCCAATCAAAAAATCAAAAGTCCGATACACAGGGAGGGACGGTCATGTTCGACTTGCTGGGGGTGCCGCCCCAGGTCCTGTTCGGCCAGCTTCTGCTCGGCCTCATCAACGGGTCCTTCTACGCGCTGCTCAGCCTTGGGCTGGCGGTCATCTTCGGCATGCTGAACGTCATCAACTTCGCCCACGGCGCGCTCTACATGATCGGCGCCTTCGTGGCGTGGCTGCTGCTGACGAAGCTCGGCCTCGGTTACTGGTGGGCGCTGGGCCTGTCGCCGCTGATCGTCGGGTTGCTGGGCGTGGTTCTCGAAAAGACCATGCTGTCGCGCCTCTACAAGCTCGACCATCTCTACGGCCTGCTGCTGACCTTCGGCCTCGCCCTGATCATGGAAGGCGCCTTCCGCCATTTCTACGGCGTGTCGGGCCAGCCCTATCCGATCCCGGACGCGCTCAAGGGCGGCCAGAACCTGGGCTTCATGTTCCTGCCCAACTACCGCGGCTGGGTCGTCGTCGCCTCGCTGATCGTCTGCTTCGGGACGTGGTTCGCCATCGAGCGGACGCGGCTCGGCGCCTACCTGCGCGCTGCCACGGAAAACCCGGTGCTGGTCCAGGCCTTCGGCATCAACGTGCCGGTGATGATCACCGCCACCTACGGCTTCGGCGTCGCGCTGGCCGGACTCGCCGGCGTGCTGGCGGCACCCATTTATCAGGTGTCGCCCCTGATGGGCTCCAACCTGATCATCGTCGTCTTCGCGGTGGTGGTGATCGGCGGCATGGGCTCCATCCTCGGCGCCATCGTCACCGGCCTGGGGCTGGGGCTGCTGGAGGGCCTGACCAAGGTCTTCTACCCCGAAGCCTCCAACATCGTGGTGTTCGTCGTGATGGCGATCGTCCTTCTCATCAAGCCTGCGGGCCTCTTCGGACGGGAGCGCTGAGCCATGGCCACCCAAAGCAAGACGACCGGCATCAAAGCGGCCGACACCCAGACGACAACCATCGCGCTGCGCCGTCCGGGGCAGGACAGCACCCGCAACGCCATCATCCTCAGCATCGGGCTGTTGATCGCGCTGGCCGCACCCTACGTGCTGTACCCCGTCTTCGTGATGAAGGTGCTGTGCTTCGCGCTGTTCGCCTGCGCCTTCAACCTGCTGATCGGTTTCGCCGGCCTGCTCAGCTTCGGCCACGCCGCCTTCTTCGGCGGGGCGGCCTACATCACCGCCCATTCCGCCAAGGTCTGGGGGCTGGGGCCGGAGGTCAGCATCCTGCTCGGCATGGGCTTCTCCGCGCTGCTGGGCCTCGCCTTCGGCGCGCTGGCGATCCGCCGTCAGGGCATCTACTTCGCCATGATCACGCTGGCGCTGTCGCAGATGGTCTTCTTCATGGCGTTGCAGCTCAAGTTCACGGGCGGCGAGGACGGCATCCAGGCGGTGCCGCGCGGGCATCTGTTCGGGGTGATCGACCTGAACCAGCCGTTGGCCATGTACTACTTCGTGCTGGCGGTGTTCCTGGTCGGCTTCGCGGTGGTCTGGCGCGCCGTGCACTCCCCCTTCGGCCAGGTTTTGAAGGCGATCCGCGAGAACGAGCCGCGCGCCGTGTCGCTCGGCTACCGGACGGAGCGCTACAAGCTGTTGGCCTTCGTGCTGTCGGCGAGCCTCGCCGGTCTGGCCGGCGGGACCAAGGCGCTGGTCTTCCAGCTCGCCTCGCTGACCGACGTGACGTGGCAGATGTCGGGCGAGGTGGTGCTGATGACGCTGCTCGGTGGCATGGGCACGCTGCTCGGCCCGGTGGTGGGGGCGGCCATCGTCGTCACGCTGGAAAGCTATCTGGCCGCCACCAGCATGCCGGTTCCGGTGGTGATCGGCGCCATCTTCGTGGTCTGCGTGCTGGTCTTCCGCCGTGGTATCGTGGGCGAACTCCAGGCCCGCTTCGGCCGTCGCTGAACGTCAAGAACCGAACGGCATAAAAAGCCAAAATCAGGAACCGCAAGATGGATCAACCGCCCCCTGGTCAATTGCTTTCTGATCAGCCGCTTTCTGATCAGCCGTTGTGGACCCCGTCGGAGGCGCGCGTGGCCGCCTCCAACCTGACGGCTTTCCGGCAGGCCGCGAGCGCCCGCTTCGGGCTGCGGCTGGACGATTACGACGCGCTCTACGACTGGTCGGTCGCCGGCAAGGAGGATTTCTGGCGCTTCCTGTGGGAGTGGGCCGGACTCAAGGGCGATCTCGGCGGCGTGGCCCTGGCCGATGGCGACAAGATGCCCGGCGCCCGCTGGTTTCCCGAGGCCAGCCTGAACTACGCCGAGAACATGCTCGCCAACGCGCCGGAAGGCGAGGCGGTCGTCTTCTGGGCCGAGGACAAGGTCAAGCGCCGCTGGTCCGGCGCCGATCTGAAGGCCGAGGTGTCCCGCCTCCAGCAGGCGCTCAAGGCCGCCGGCGTCGGCAAGGGCGACCGCGTCGCCGCCGTCGTGCCCAACATGCCCGAGACGCTGGCCGCCATGCTCGCCACGGCCAGCCTGGGGGCCATCTGGTCCTCCTGCTCCCCCGACTTCGGCGCCCAGGGCATCACCGACCGCTTCGGCCAGATCGAGCCGACCGTCCTCTTCGCCCCCGACGCCTACTGGTACAACGGCAAGAGCCACGACATCCGGGCCAAGATCGCCCAGGTGCTGACCGAGCTGCCCACCGTCAAGGCCGCGGTCATCATCCCCTACGTCAACGAGACGCCGGACGTCTCGGCCATCCGCGGCGGCGTCACCTGGGGCGACTTCATCGCGCCCTTCGCGGCGGCGGAACCGAGCTTCGAGCGGGTGGCCTTCAACCACCCGCTGTTCATCCTCTATTCGTCGGGCACCACCGGCAAGCCCAAGTGCATCGTCCACGGCACCGGCGGCACGCTGCTCCAGCACGTCAAGGAGCACCGGCTGCACAGCGACGTGAAGCCGGGCGACCGGGTGTTCTACTACACCACCTGCGGCTGGATGATGTGGAACTGGCTGGTCTCCGGGCTGGCCGCCGGGGCGACGCTGCTGCTCTACGACGGCTCACCCTTCGCGCCGGACGGCAACATCCTGTTCGACTACGCCGACGCCGAGGGTATGACGCTGTTCGGCACCTCGGCCAAGTTCATCCAGCAGGCCGAGAAGTCGGGGCTGGAGCCGATGCGCACGCACCGGCTCGACACGCTGCGGGCGCTGGCCTCGACCGGCTCGCCGCTGATGCCGGAGAACTTCGCGTACGTCTACCGGGCGATCAAATCCGACATCCATCTGGCCTCGATCAGCGGCGGCACGGACATCGTGTCCTGCTTCGTGCTGGGCAACCCGACGGCCCCGGTGTGGGCGGGCGAGTTGCAGACGGCGGGGCTCGGCATGGCGGTGGCGGCCTTCGACGACACCGGCCACGCGGTCAGCGGCGAGAAGGGCGAACTGGTTTGCACGCGGCCTTTCCCCTGCATGCCGGTGGGCTTCTGGGCCGATCCGGACGGGGCGAAGTACCGCGCGGCCTATTTCGAGCGCTTCCCCAACGTGTGGACGCACGGCGACTTCATCGAGCGCACCGTGCATGGCGGCTGGGTGATCTATGGGCGCTCGGACGCGGTGCTGAACCCCGGCGGGGTGCGCATCGGGACGGCGGAGATCTACCGGCAGGTCGAGCAGCTTCCGGAGATCCTGGAGGCGGTGTGCATCGGCCAGGAATGGGACGGCGACGTGCGCGTCATCCTGTTCGTGGTGCTGCGCGAGGGGCTGACCCTCGACAAGGCGCTGGAGGACACGATCCGCAAGCGCATCAAGGAGAACTGTTCGCCGCGGCACGTCCCGGCGCGCATCGTGGCGGTCAAGGACATCCCGCGCACGCGCTCGGGCAAGATCACCGAACTGGCGGTGCGCGACGCGGTACACGGCCGCCCGATCAAGAACACCGAGGCGCTCGCCAATCCCATGGCGCTCGACGAGTTCCGCGAGCGCCCGGAACTGGAAGGCTGACCGGCGTCCAGCCCTCCCCCCGGGCGGGGGGAGGGCACCCAAACCAACAAGACAACAGAGGATAAGCCATGACCTTGACTCAGAAGGTCGCGGTGGTCACCGGCTCGACCAGCGGGATCGGCTTGGGCATCGCGCGGGCGCTGGCCGGAGCCGGGGCGGATGTGGTGCTGAACGGTTTCGGCGACGCGGCCGCCATCGAGGAACTGCGCGCCGGTCTGGCGGCGGAGTTCGGCGTGCGCGTCGGCTATCACGGCGCCGACCTGTCCAAGCCGGCGGAGATTGCCGGGCTGATCGGCTACGCGGAGGAGACGTTCGGTTCCGTGGATGTGCTGGTGAACAACGCCGGCATCCAGCACGTCGCCCCGGTGGAGGACTTCCCGGCGGAGCGCTGGGACGCGGTGATCGCGCTCAATCTGTCCGCCGTCTTCCACGGCACCCACCACGCCCTGCCGGGCATGAAGCGGCGCGGCTGGGGTCGCATCCTCAACATCGCCTCGGTGCACGGCCATGTCGCATCGGTCAACAAGTCGGCCTACGTCGCGGCCAAGCACGGCGTGGTCGGGCTGACCAAGACGGTGGCGCTGGAGACGGCGGGGACCGGCGTCACCTGCAACGCTATCTGTCCGGGCTGGGTGCTGACCCCGCTGGTGCAGAAGCAGATCGACGCGATCGCCTCGACCAAGAACATCCCGGAGCCGCAGGCGAAGGCGGAATTGCTCGGCGCCAAGCAGCCCTCCGGCGCCTTCGTGACGCCGGACGAGCTGGGCGGGCTGGCGGTCTTCCTGTGCTCCGATTCGGCGGCGCAGATGACCGGCGCCAGCCTGCTGATGGACGGCGGCTGGACCGCACAGTAAGGACTTTGCTGCCCTCGCGCCCGGTTGGGGGCGCGAGGGCAGTGACGGTCACTTCTGGACGTTGGCGGCGGTCTGGCCGAAGAGGATCTTCTTGCCCTCGTCGGTGACCGACGGACGCTTGGCCAGTTCAGCGCCCTTCTCATAGGCGCGGACGGTCGCCGGGCGGGCCTGGATCGCTTCGAACCAGCGCTTCAGCTCGGGGAAGTCGGCGAGATTCTGGCGCTGCCGCTCGTGCGGGACGACCCAGGGGTAGCAGGCCATGTCGGCGATGGTCAGCTCGTCCCCGGCGATGAAGGCGCGGCCGGCCAGACGCTTGTTCAGGACGCCGTAGAGGCGATTGGTTTCCTTCACATAGCGGTCGACGGCGTAGGGGATCTGTTCGGGCGCGTACTGCACGAAATGGTGGTTCTGCCCAGCCATCGGGCCGAGGCCCCCCACCTGCCAGAACAGCCACTCCAGAACCGTCTTGCGGCCCCGCAGGTCGGCGGGCAGGAACTTGCCGGTCTTCTCCGCCAGATAAATCAGGATCGCGCCGGATTCAAAGACCGACATCGGCTCCCCGCCGTCGGCCGGAGCGCGGTCGACGATGGCCGGCATGCGGTTGTTGGGGGACATCGCCAGGAAGTCCGGCTTGAACTGGTCCCCAGCGGAGATGTCCACGGGATGGATCGTGTAATCCAGCCCGGCCTCTTCCAGGAACAGAGTGATCTTGTGCCCGTTGGGGGTCGGCCAATAGTGAAGGTCGATCATGGCGGTCCTTCCGGTTTGTCTCCAGCCCCGAAAAGTGATGGAGCGAACGGTTTCAGGCAACCCGCGCCGTGCGCGGATCAGCCCTCCGGAAGGGGCAGGCGACGGGCGCAACGTCGCGGCCCCCGAAATGTTGAATACAGTGAACCGACAATCAGCATGAGGACCGTCATGAGTGACGACCGGACACCCGCCACCGAGCCCCAGCGCAAGGACGACCGGATCGACGAGGCCCGTGAAGGCACCGTCAAGCCCGACCAGGGCGGCGAGGCCGAACTGACCGAGAAGGAGGAGCAGAAGCGCGGCGGCGCCAACACGTCCACGCCGGGGCCGATCTACGACGTGTGAAGCCGGCCCGTCACGAGACGAGCGCCAGGGTGGGGTCGGGCGGTATCGGCGTGGCGTCTTCCAACGTCCGGGCCACCTCGTCCAGCGGGGCGGCGACCACCAGCGGTTCGGAGCGTCCGGCGAAGGTGATCTCGGTCCGCTCCCCTTCGATCCCGCGCAGGTACAGAACGCCCGCGGCGTTGATCAGAACCGGCGCTCCGGCGTGGTCGGTGAATTCGATGAACTTCATGCAGGACTCCCACGGAGGTTGCATCACGCTTGGACTGTCTCAAACACGCAAAGAGGGTGGCGGGTTCGCTTCTCCGGATGGCACTGCCCGTTCGGTGCCCCGCCGGCTCGCTCCATTGCGCGCAATCAGCCCCTTGATTGATGCACCGCATCGACAAACATGGGCGCTGCGGGCCACGTCGGCCCGCGCCGTCCGCCAACAAGGAACAGATGCCGTGAAGTTGCTCGTCGTCGAAGACGACCCGTTGATCGGGCCCGCCATCAAGGCCGTGATGGAGAATGCCGGATACACGGTCGTCGGCCCTCTGCGCGACGCCGCCAAGGCGACGCGGCTGGGGGTCCGGGAACAGCCGGATCTTGCCCTGGTGGACGTCTATCTGGCCGGAGGCGAGAACGGGCTGACGCTGGCCCGCAAGCTGTGGGAGGAACACAACATCCCCTCCCTGCTGATCACCGGTTTCGACCACCGCGGCGAGGAGGCGCGCGATTTCGCGGTCGGCCTGCTGCGCAAGCCGGTGATGCCCGACGCGCTGGTCGATGCGGTCGGGGCTGTGGGGGAAATCCTGGCGGGGCTGCGCCCGTCCTCCATCCCCCCGGCGCTGGAACTGTTCGGGCGGCCCGAGCGCGTGTCCGCCGCAGTGCCGCAGCCGGCGTCCCAGTCAGCGCCGCAACCCGCACAACAGCCCATGCGGCGGCAGGGCTGAAGCCCTGAGGCCCCGCCCTGCCGTTTTCGCATGCTTTAAACAGTATCCTTGGACAATGACCGTTGGTCAGCGGTCCGGAGTCTCTTCCGGACCGCCCGATGCAGGGGCTTCCGCCGGCTGAGCGGAGTTCTGCGCGGGCGCCGCGGCGGATTGCCCGTCCTGCGGCTTGGTGTTTTCGGAGCCGTTGCTGGGGTCCAGCTCGACCCACTGGCGATGATCGCTCATGACTTGTCTCCCGTCCGTCTGTGGTCGCGTCCCGTGGTGCAGGAATGGTCCGATGAGGCGCCTCTCGTTTCTCGGCTCGGGCGCCTGTCCTTTGGAATAACGCGTGGCGGAGGGATTCGATCAATCCCGAGCGAAGAAATCGGGTATTTTGTGAGGCAGCCCGATTCAGAAGCCCCTGCGGGCAAGCGCCGGCTCGCCCCGCTGCCACAGCCGCCGGGCCAGCGACAGCGGGGCGCGCAGCATCCGCCCCATGGCGGCGCGGGGACCGAGCGGATTCTCGATCGCGTAGTATTTGCGGATCGTTTCCCGCACCTCCCAGACGCCGGTGAAACCCCGGGGAATGACGAAGGCGTCGCCCTCCCCATGCTCCTGCGGCGCGCCGTCCCGGGGGGTGATGATCACCCGCCCGGCCAGCAGCACGCAGAACTCCTCATAGGGCCAGTCGGCCATGGCGATGGTGCCCGGCGTGCATTGCCAGACCCCGCAGGCGAACCGCCCCCCGCCGCCGTCGTAGAGGTTCAGGAAACTTTCCTGAGGGTCGCCGGACAGCACGGTCCCGAAGACGGCGGGCTTGCCGGGATCGCTCCCGATCAGCCGTTGGTCGATGGGAACGAGCGTGCGGCGCTGCGGCGGGTTGCGGTCCATGGAACTCACCCCTCCCGCACCAGCAGGGCGACGGGGAAGTCCCGGAACAGGTCGGCGGCGGTCACCGCGTCCGCGGCCTCCAGTGTTCCGTCGGTCAGCGCGTTGCGCCAGCGCTGCCCGCGCGGCAGCGGGACGGAGGTATCGCCCCAGTCCGGAGTCTCGCCCAGCGCCCCCACCAGCCGCGGGGCGGCGACCACGACGGTGTCGTCGCCCAGCCGCCGGGCGAAGGCCACCACATGCTCCGCCCGCTCGCCCGTCGCTTCCAGCGGCAGGTACTCACCCGTGGCGAACAGGTCGGGCATGGCCGCCCGCAGGGCCAGGGCGCGCCGGGTCAGGGAGAGCTTCACCGCGCCGTCCTGCCAGCGGCTCAGCAGGCTGCCGATTTCCGCTCCCTCGACCTCGTCGAGCAGGCGGCGGCGGGCGTCGTAGTCCACCGGGCGCCGGTTGTCGGGATCGACGAGGCTGAAGTTCCACAGCTCGCAGCCCTGGTAGATGTCCGGCACGCCGGGGCTGGTCAGTTTCAGCAGGGTCTGGGTCAGCCCGTTGACCATGCCGATGCGGGCAAGCCGCTCCTGGAAGGGCAGGAAGGCGTCGAAGAAGGCGGTGCTGCGCGACACGTCCAGCGCGTCGTGGACGAAGCTGGTCATGGCGCTTTCATAGGCCTCGTCGGGGGCGGCCCAGGTGCTGTGAACCTTGGCCTCGCGCATCGACTTGGTCATGGCGCCGGCAAGGCGCTCCGCGAACTCCGTCATCGCCTGCGGGTCGAGGCTGGCGGGGTCCGCCCCGGTCAGTTCCGCCGGCCAGGCGCCGACGAGGAGCTGGTAGAATAGATACTCGTCGTTGCGGTCGGGCGGGGCGGTGCCCTCCACGTCGCCGCGGCGGGCGCGCAGCAGGCGGCTCCAGGTCTGGATCTGCCGCTCCCACTCCTCCGGCATCTCCGACAGGGCGTAGAGGCGGGCGCGGGTGTCCTCGCCGCGCTTGGTGTCGTGGGTGGTGCTGCCCAGCATGGCGTGCGGCCAGCGCTCGGCCCGCTCGGCGTTGGCGTGGTGGAAGTTGGCGGTGCCGACCCCGAAACGCTCGGGATGACCGCCCACCTCGTTCAGCGCGGCCAGCCGGTTGTAGCGGTAGAAGGCGGTGTCCTCCAGCCCCTTGGCCATCACCGGGCCGCTGTACTGCTGGAAGCGCATGGCGAAGCGCAGCACCTGCTGGCGGCTGTAGCCGCTGCGCGGCTGGGCCACCAGATCGGTGGTCAGCAGCCTGTGCAGGAAATCATAGGCGGAGCCGTCGGTGTTCGGGTCGGCCTTGCGCGCCTGGGTGATCGCCCAGTCGATGCTCCGCCGGTCCAGCTCGCTGACGCCGCGCCAGTCGACATAGGTGCGGTAGACCGGGAAGCGGGCGATGGTCTCCTTCAACGCCTGATGCAGGATGTTGGCGGTGAAGTCGGCGGTGCGCGGGTTGGCGCGGGCGATGCGCGAGGCCTGCCGGGCCAGCACATGAAGCTCGCTGGCCATCTCGCTTTCCATGATGCGGATCTTGCTCGTCCGCACCACCTCGTCGAAGCTCTCGCGCCGTCCGGTGAAGTCGGCGTAGAGCTTGGTAAACGCCTCCTCCCCCCGCGGGTCGACGAACAGCCCGCCCATCAGGTTGGCGAACTCGTAGCCGGTGGTGCCGTCGATCGGCCAGTCCTCGCGCAGCCGCTCGTGGCGGGCCAGGATCTTCTCGACCACCAGATAGAAGGGCCGCTCGGTCGCCTGGGCCAGCCGCTCGCAATAGCCCTTGGGGTCGTAGAGGCCGTCGATGTGGTCGATGCGCAGCCCGTCCAGCGTGCCGTCGTCGACCAGCTTGAAGGCCAGCCGGTGGGCGACGTCGAACAGCTCCCGCTCCTCCATGCGCAGGCCGGCGAGTTCGTTGATGTTGAAGAAGCGGCGGTAGTTGATGTCGTCCGCCGCCACCTTGAAGTAGGCGGCGCGCCAGTTCTGGGCGGCGATCAGATCGGTCAGGCGGCGCCAGCTCTCCGGCTCGCCCTCCGCGCCGCGGAAGCGCTTCAGCCGGCGCTCCACGGCCTCGGCCACGTCGGGCTTCTCAGAGACCAGGGCGGCCAGCTCGGCCTTGAGGGCGTTGGCGCGGCGGATCTGGTGCGGGCGCACCTGATCGAGATGGCGGAAGGCGTCGCCGATGCGCTCCAGGTCCGGCTGGTCGTCGCCGAGGATCGTGCCGTAGTCGGCGGGCCGGATGGGCAGCTTGTGGGTGTCGTAGGCCCAGACGGCGAAGCCGCCCGCCTCCTTGTCGAAGCGCAGCTCCAGCCCGCCGGACTCCAGCACCGCGCCGAACTGATCGCCGAGCAGCGGCACCAGCACCTTGCCGTGCAGGTAGCGGCGGTCGGGCTCCCACTCGATGTCGAAATAGCCGGCGTAGGGGCTGTCCGGCCCCCATTCCAGCACGTCCAGCCACCAGCCGTTGTCCGACCCGCCGACGCCCATGTGGTTCGGCACGAAGTCGAGGATCTGGCCCAGCCCGTTGCGCTTCAGCGCGTCGACCATGGCGTGGAAGGACCCCTCGCTGCCCAGCTCCGGGTTCAGGGCGTTGTGGTCGACGATGTCGTAGCCGTGGGTGCTGCCCGGCCGCGCCTTCATGTAGGGCGAGGCGTAGAGGTGGCTGACGCCCAGCCGCGCCATGTAGTCGGCGATTTCGGCGGTGCGGTCGAAGCCGAACTCGGCGCGCAACTGCACGCGGTAGGTGGCCAGGGGGATCGGCTTATCGGCGTCCGCCGCCATGGGTTGGTCTCCTGAAGATTTACCCTCTCCCCTCTGGGGAGAGGGGAGGGTGAGGGGGTTGTGCGTGTGCCGGACGTTCGGGAGTTGCGGGCCCCCCTCACCCCAACCCTCTCCCCAGAGGGGAGAGGGAGTTATCGTTGCGTCTCCCATCGGCCACCGCGGCCGGCCGGGCGGCGGCCATGATGGCGGCGATGGCGCCGGCCTGCGGGCAGTCGGCCATGTCCTCCAGCGCAAGGCGCAGCTTGCGGCGCCAGTTGGGGTACTGGTCCACCGTGCCGGGCAGGTTCACCTGCTCCAGCTCGGCGGTCAGGTCGTCCATCTGGACCATGGCGATGGCCGAGCCGGTGCGGGCCAGGAAGGCGTGCACCGCGTGGCCCAACGCCTCGCCGTAGGGGCTGTCGGGGCCGAAGCTGGCGGGCAGCGGCAGGAAGGCGTCGGCCAGGGCCTCCAGCAGGCGGGCGCGTTCGGCCTTGCGGCGGTCGCGCTGGCGCTCCGCCTCGCCCTCCGCCGGGTACAGGCCGCGCTCCTCCTTCAGCGTGATGTCGTGCCCCTCCCACCAGCCGCGCAGCGTGGCGAGATCGTGGCTGCCCACCGTGGCGAGCGCCGTGTAGGGGTAGTCGTCGGGGCCGCGGAACCCGCCGTCCTCGGTCCATTCGAAGAACATCACCCGGTAACTCAGGACACCCGCCTCCGCCATACGCTCGCGGAATCCCTCGGGCACGGTGCCCAGATCCTCGCCGACGACGAGGCAACGGTTGCGCTGGCTCTCCAGGGCCAGGATTCCGAGGAGGTCGTCCATCGGGTAGGCGACGTAGGCCCCTTCGGAGGGCGGATGCCCCTCCGGTATCCAGTAGACGTGCTGGAGCGCCATGGCGTGGTCGATGCGCAGCGCCCCGGCGTGGCGCATGTTGGCGCGCAGCAGCTCGATGAAGCGGGCGTAGCCACCCTCGCGCAGCGCGTGGGGGTGGAAGGGCGGCAGGCCCCAGTCCTGCCCGGCCGGGTTGAACAGGTCGGGCGGGGCGCCGACATGGGCCTGCGCCACCACCACATGCGGGTCGGCCCAGGTCTCCGCCCCGCCGCTGTCCGCCCCGACCGCGAGGTCGCGGAAGAAGCCGACGGCCATCCCGCGCTCCCGCGCCCGCTCTGCCGCCGCCTGCAACTGGCTGTCGGCCAGCCATTGCAGCCAGACGAAGAAGTCGATCCGCTCCCGCCGCTTCTCGGCGAAGCGGCGGACGGCGGGGGAGGCGGCGTCCCGATACTCCTCAGGCCAGCGGCGCCAGTCGGGCGTGCCGTCCTTGGCGAAACGCTCGCGCAGGGCCTGGAAGGTGCAGAAGCGGTCCAGCCCCTCGCCCAGCTCGGCCCGGAAGGCGGCGAACGCCCCACGCCGCTCCGCGCTTCCCTCGGTCTGGAAATGGGCGAACAGCCGTTCCAGGACCGGCAGCTTCAGTGCCGCTACGGCGGCGTAATCGACCAGCGGGGCGGCCCCCGCCGCCTGCACCGCGCTGAGGAAGCTCTCGTCCGCGATCAGGTCGCGGGTCTCGGCGCAGCCCATCAGTTCCGGCACCGCCAGCACGTCGATGTAGAGCGGGTTGAGGAACAGGCGGCTGGCCGGGGAATAGGGGCTGGCCTGATCGGGCTGGTCGAGGAACAGGGCGTGCAGCGGGTTCAGCCCGACGATGCCTGCCCCGCGTGCCGCGGCCATCTCCGCGACGTTGACGAGGTCGCCGAAGTCGCCGATTCCCCAATCCCCGGCGCAGCGCAGGGCGTAGAGCTGAACCGACAGGCCCCAGATCCGCTCGCCCATCTGGAGCGGGGCGGGCAGGTGACAGGTGGCGGGAGCGGCGATGACCGTCGTCTCCAGGCCGGGATGCTCCGCCCGCAGGCCGTCGACGTCCAGCCGCAGCCGGTGGTAGCCGGGCGCCGGAGCCGCGCCGAGGTCGAGGCGGCGCACCTCGAAATGCTGACCCTCGGCACCCGCCTTGCGGACCAGCGGCAGGTCGCCGAAATCGGCCTCGCCGCTGCGGTCGCCCCCGCCCTCCAGCGTCAGGGTCCAGCGCAGCGTCCCGCTGCCTTCCGGCAGGGTGACGGTGACCGAGAAGGGCGGACGGTCGATGCGCAGCACCGCCACCGGGGGCAGAGGGCGGGCCAACTCGCGCCGCTCCAGCACCGCCAACGCCTCCTCCGGGTCGTCGGCGTCGACCTCCATGGCGGCGAGCAGGGCGCGGATGGTGCCCTCCGACGCCTGGATGGTCTCGCCTGAGGCGCCGGTGTAGTGCGTCTCGATCCCCATCCGCTCCCCGAGCCGGTCGAGCGCCGTCGTCTCCTCGATGGTCCACAGGACGGACAGCGGCGCCATGGTTCCGGTATCGAGGCCCTTACCCTCGGTCCACAGGACGCGGCCCACGGCCTCGCCCATGCCCGTCACGGGGGCGTCGGACAGGTTGGCGAGCAGATGCAGGCGGCTGCCGTCGCCCAGCCGCCAGGAGACGCGGATGCCCCGCCCGTCGATCACCTCGTGGGCGGCGGCACCGCCGGGCGCGTTCTCCAGCCGCGGCGCGATCTCCCTGTGGCGCACCGCGAGGATGCGGCGGTACCAGTCCAGCCACGCACCGTGCTCACCCCGGTCGCGGTCGTCCCAGTCGAGCTTGGCCGACTGGAAGGTCTCCGGAGCGGTCGGGTCGGGGATGCGGTCGCGCACCTTCGGGTCCTGGAATTCGGGGAACTTGGCGAATTCCTCACGCCGGCCGTTGCGCACCGCCTCGGCCAGCTCGTCGGCGAAGTCGCAGAAGAAGGGGAAGGGGCGGTCGGACGCCCATTCCTCACCCATGAACAGCATCGGGATGCCCGGCCCCAGCAGATAGAGCGAAGTCGCCGCCCGCACCGCCTCGGGCCGCGAGAAGCGGGTGATGCGGTCCCCAAAGGCGCGATTGCCGATCTGGTCGTGGTTCTGGATGAAGGTGACGAAGGCGGTCGGCGGCAGGTGCGCCGACGGCTCGCCGCGCGCCTCGCCGCCGCGATAGGAGGAGGCGTGGCCCTGGAAGGCGAAGCCCTCGGCCATCGCGCGGGCCAACTTCGCCGCGTCGCCGGCGTAATCGGCGTAATAGCCGGCGTCCTCGCCGGAGGCCCAGACGTGCAGGCAGTGGTGCAGGTCGTCGTTCCACTGCGCGGTGTGCCAGCGCGGGTCACCCTCGGGATGGCGTTCCAACAGGTGGGCTTCGTTCTCGTCGTTCTCCAGAACCAGATGGACGTGGCGGCGGCAGCGCACGGCGTCCTGCACGCGCTCCGCCAGCTCCTGAAGGAACAGTTTGTCGCTGTCGTCGAGGATGGCGTGGACCGCGTCGAAGCGCAGCCCGTCCATGTGGAACTCCTCGATCCAATAGAGCGCGTTGTGGATGAAATAGTCGCGCACCGTGGCGTTGCGCGGCCCGTCCACGTTGATGGCGTCGCCCCAGGGCGTCTTGTGCCGGTCGGTGAAGAAGGCCTTGGCGTAGGCGTGGAGGTAGTTCCCGTCCGGTCCGAAATGGTTGTAGACGACGTCGAGGAAGACCATCAGCCCCTTGGCGTGGGCGGCATCGACCAGCGCCTTCAGATCCTCCGGGCGGCCATAGGCGGCGTCCGGGGCGTAGGGCAGCACCCCGTCATAGCCCCAGTTGCGGGCGCCGGGGAAATCGGCGACCGGCAGCAGCTCGATGGCGGTGACGCCCAGCTCGACGAGGTGGTCGAGCTTGTCGATGGCGGCGCGGAAGGTGCCTTCCTCGGTGAAGGTGCCGACATGCAACTCGTACAGCACCGTCTCGTGCCAGGGGCGGCCGGTCCAGGCGGCGTCGGACCAACGGAAGACGGTTGGGTCGATCACCTCGCTCGGCCCGTGCACGTCCTCCGGCTGGTGGCGGGAGGCCGGGTCGGGCACGCGCAGCCCGTCCGGAAGCTCGAACTGGTAGCGGCTGCCTGCCTGGGCCTGGGCGGTGGTCCACTCGAACCAGCCGTCGGCCCGCCGCACCATGGGCAGCAGGGCCTGGGTGTCCTCCAGCCACAGCGACACCTGCTCGGTCCCCGGCGCCCACAGGGTGAAGCGGACGGAGCCGTCGGGCTGCACCTGCGCGCCGAAGGGCATGGCGTGCGCCCGCGCCTCGCCGAGGCGGGTGGCGCCGGGGGCGGCCAGCCCGACCGGGCCGGACGCGCGGTCGGCCACCTCCGGCCCGGCGTCGGCGCCCAGGATGCCGATGGCCCCGGCCAGGGGGATGGCCAGCCAGTCGGGCCGGTTCGCCAGCTCGTAGCCGATCTCGTAGAGGGCCTTCTCCAGCAGGAAGAGTTTCAAAAGCTGCGTGGCGGTGGCCGCGTCGGCAGGCCAGCCCGGGCAATCGCCGATGGCCTCGCGGTAGCCGGCGACGAAGGCGGAGGCCGCCTCCCCCTCCCACCAGTTCAACCATGCGGTGCGGGCGCCGCGCGCCGTCTCGTCCAGGTCGGCGGGCAGGGCGGCCCGCGCCCCGGCGGCGGCGTAGGTGATGGAGCGCAGCATCCCCGCCACGTCGCGCAGGATGCAGTGCTTGGCCCGCCGTTCGGCCAGCGGGCGCATCGGCTCGCCCTCGAAATCGACGATGTACAGGTCGTCCTTGCCGGCCAGCACCTGCCCCAGGTGATAGTCGCCGTGCAGGCGCATGGCGTGGAAGGTCCCGCGCGGCGGCGTCAGCGTCTCGATCTGCCGCATCACCGTCGCCTCGCTGTCGGCCAGCGACGCGGCATAGGGGGCGAGGTCGGCGTTCAGTTGTGGGGCGGCCTCGCGCAACTTGCCCAGCACGCGGCGGGCGAGGGTGCGCACGCCGTCCGCCCAGCCCCTCAGCATGGCCGGGGTCACCGGCTCCGGCGTGAAGGCGTCGCCGCCGCCGGGGGTGCCGAGCGCCCGGTGCATCTCCGCCGTGCGGCGACCCAGGCGGCGCATGAAGGTCATCAAGGCGACGTCGTCCGCCTTGTCGTCGTCAAAGCGCTCGACGCGCTTCGCCAGCTCGGCGGTGACGTGGCTCCAGGCATCACGGGCGTCGGGGACCAGCTCCTGCAGGATGCACAGGGTGGCGGCCTCGCCGTCGCCCGTGCGCTCCACCCAGCCGAGCAGGGCGGGGGTGTTGCGGAAGTTGGCGACCTCGGTCAGGAAGCGCCCGACCTCCAGCTCCGGATGGGTGCCGGATTCCAGCTTGCGCAGCCCCTTCAGGATCGCCGCGTCGCCGACGCGGACGGACGTGTTGGACTGCTCCACCCCGGTCCAGCGCAGCGGCGCGCCGTTGCCCAGCGCCCCCTTCACCGCGTCGAGGGCGCGGCTCTGCCCGAAGCGCAGGCCCCCGCTCTCCCCACCCTTGCGGATGCCGTCGAGCAGGGCGCGAACCACCTCCTCGTCGCCGTAGCCGTCGCGCAGGCTGCCCGACCAGGGGAGCGCCTCGGGGCCGGCGATGGAGAAGGGATCGGCGGCATCGGCTTTGCCGTCGCGGTTGAGCACAAGGGGAAGCTGGTAGAGCTGCGGCTCGCGCCCCGGCGTCTCCACCCGCAGCAGGCAGAGCTGGGCGGAACCGGAAGTGAGGGGAAGAGGGAGCGCATCGACGATGCGCACGGTGGGCGTGCCGGCGTCCTTGGCGGCGTACCAGCGCCGTCCGGTCAGGAAGCCGGGAAGCAGTTTGTCCTGAAGCAGGGACAGGGCCTCGCCCTCGATGGGGCCGGAAAATGCATTCGATTTGGGCGCTGTCGGCAAGACACGTCTCCCCTGTTGGGCGGCACGGCTCGCACAACAACCGGGGCGGTGCGGTGTTCCTCCCGCCTAACCGTAGGTGGCTAGCCGTCGGACATGCGCGGATGGTGGGGCAGGCGGCCCAGCCGGCCGATCCGTTCGGCCAGTTGCAACGCTTCGACCACGTCGTCGAGCCGCCCGCACTGCATCAGCGTGTGGGCGTGGGTGTTGAGCGCGGCGACCACCGCGCGTTCATCGGACACGCCGTCGGCCGGGCGCCCATCGCGGTCCAGAATGACCGCACCAAGCGCGGCCAGCGCCTCCGCCGACAGATTCACGGCGTCGAGCATCGCCGCGTCATCCTTCTCCGCGGCGTTCAGCACGGGTTCCAGCACCTCGGCGAGCAACCGGGGATTCATGAAGGCACGCTCCTGACGGCATCTGTGCTTTAAAACATTGAAAATGGCCCGTTGTGCCGCCGCCGCAAGCCGCGGTCCCGTCAACTGAACGGGAGGTAGAGGGCGTCGATGCTTTCAAAGGCGATACCGGGGCGCCTGTTCCTGAAATGCCCGGTGAAGCCTTGTCGGCACTGGCCTGAAAGTGGGAGGCCGGAGAAAAGGAAAAGCCAGCAACCCGTCAAGGTTGCTGGCTTCATGATGGTGGAGCCAAGGAGGATCGAACTCCTGACCTCTACAATGCCATTGTAGCGCTCTCCCAGCTGAGCTATGGCCCCACTTTTCGATCAGACCAACACAAGAAGTGTTGGTGCGCTTGGAGGGACTCGAACCCCCACGGCCTTTCAGCCACTAGGACCTGAACCTAGCGCGTCTACCAATTCCGCCACAAGCGCATCGTCTGCTCTTTGTCCCGCATCCCTTGGGGCGACGCGGGAGCGCTGATATAGCCGTGCCGCCGCCGGCGCTCAAGCGAAATCTTTCGAGGCCATCATTTTTTCGGGGAGAGCGTCCGCTCCCTTCGGTGCACTCCGAACACGCCGAACGCTACGACTTCCCCCCTTTCGCGCGGAGCGGGCGCCGTTGCTATCTTCAGCTTGCCCCAAGGGCGTGTGCCTCCCTGTTTTGCACCTCAAGGGCCCGCCGTTCAACCGGACGGCGGGCCACTTTCTTTTCCGGCGGCCGGGAGCCCTCTACAGCGACAGACGCTCACCCTCCGCACCGGTCATGCTGTCAGCCGTCCTTCCGGGCTGCTTCGCCATGGCGCGGTCCAGGACACGGCGGAGCTGGCGCGGCGTCACCGGCTTGCGGACCACCTCCAGCCCGTGCGCGGCGGCGTCCGTCTCGCATTCCGGACCGGCCTCCCCGGTCAGGATCATGGCGGGCACATCCCATCCGGCCATGGCGCGGACGCGCACCACCGCCTCTGTCCCGACGCGCCCTTCACGCAAGCGGTAGTCGACCAGCATCACGTCGGGCATGCGGCCGTCCGCCTCGACCTTCGCCACGGCCTCGTCGGCGGAGCCGGCGATCAGCACCTCGTAGCCCCATTCGCGGAACATGTCGCGCAGCCCCAGCAGGACGATGGCGTCGTCGTCCACCAGCAGGGCGCGCGGGGCATCGCGGCCGCCGGTGAAGAGGGAGGCGGCCGGTGGCGGCGGCGGCGGGGCCTCCACGGCGGCCACAGGGACCGTGATGGCGAAGACCGAGCCGCGGCCCGGCTGGGATTTCACCTCCACGGGATGGTCGAGGATCGTCGACAGGCGCTGCACGATGGCGAGCCCGAGCCCGAGCCCGCGCGCCCGGTCCCGCTCCGGGTTGTTGATCTGGTGGAACTCCGCGAAGATCCGGGTCAGCTGGTCGGGCGGGATGCCGATTCCGGTGTCGCTGACCTCGATCCGCGCCAGCCCGTCCCCAGTCTTCCCGTCCCCAGTCTTCCCGTCCCCAGTCTTCCCGTCCTGGGTCCGGATGGCGATCTGCACCGCCCCGCGCTCGGTGTACTTGACGGCGTTCTCCAGCAGGTTGCGCACCATGCGGCCGAGCAGCACGCGGTCGCTGCGCACCGTCACCGAACGGTCCTGCACGATGCGGAAGGCCAGCTTCTTGCTTTCCAGGATCGGCGCGTAGGAGGCGGCGATCTCATCCAGCAGGCTGTTGAGGGCGAAGGGCTCCACGCGCGGGTCGACCGCCCCGGCGTCCAGTCGCGAGACGTCCAGCAGGCTGTCCAGCAGCCCCTTCAGCGTGTCCAGGCCGCGCTCCAGCATTTCCAGGCTGCGCTGCCCCTGCTCGTCGCTGATGAAACGGTGCAGGATGCCGGTGAACAGGAACATCGACTGCATCGGCTGGCGCAGGTCGTGGCTGGCCGCGGCGAGGAACTTCGACTTGGCGCGGTTGGCCTCGTCGGCCTCCTCCTTGGCGCGCTGGAGCGCCAGTTCCATGGCCTTGCGCTCCCCGACGTCGCGCAGCGTGCAGATCGCCAGGGTCACCCGCCCGTCGGGGGCACGGACCGGGGTGGCGCTGACCGACAGGGTCATGGCGGCGCCGTCGGGCCGGCTGTAGGGGAAATCCTCCTGCTCCACCGTCTCGCCCTGCCGCAGGGCGCGGGACAGCGGGCAGCGACCTTCGCCGAAGCAGGCGCCCCCGTTGCAGGCCCGCGCGCCGCCGCAGCCGCAGCCGGCGACCGGCGGCGGCGGACCACCGAGCAGGCGAAGCGCCGTCTCGTTGACCTTGACGATCCGCCCGCTCGGCGCCTCCGCCACCAGCAGTCCCGAGGGCAGATGGTCTAGAATGGCCGTCAGCAGGCTGCGCTCCGCTTCGAGCTGCCGGGTCAGGTGCGTGCGCTCGTCCTCCAGGCGCCGGCGGTCGGTGGCGTCGCGGAAGTAGAGGGCCAAACCCTTGCGCGAGGGGAAGGCGCGGACGGCGAACCAGACGCCGCTGCGCGGCCCCTGCGTCTCGAACTCCACCGCCTCGCGGCTCTCCATGGCCTGCTGCAGGGTCCGCCCGGACTCGCCGGCCATCAGTTCCGCGAAAGTCTGGCGTCCGTTCCGGCCGATGGCGTCGCCGGACTCGGGCAGGAGGGTCCGGGCCCGTTCATTGACGAAGACGACCCGCCAGGACCGGTCGAGTTCGGCCACGGCGTCCGTCGTGCTCTCCAGGACCGACGCCTTCTCGACTACGGTCTCCAGCATCCGATCGCGCACGCGCAGGAACTGCCGCATGCCCCAGGCGGCACCCAGGCAGGTGAGCAGAAGCACCCCGCCGAACAGAGTCAGCGAAAAAGCCATGGCGTCCCGGACCGGGCGCATCGCGGCATCGCGGTCGATCCCGATGGCGATCATCGATTCGCGGGTGCCGGTGTCGAGGGGGGCGGAAACCACCATCCGTTCCGTCCCGTCGGTATAGAACACGGCCGCCGACCGTGTTCCCCGCGCCGCGTGCATGGCCTGGAGCATGGCGGTGGGCAGGGGCTGCCCGATGGCGTCGGGTGCCTCCGGCAGGCGTGCGACCGTGTGGCCCTGGCGGTCGGCGATCACCATCTCCATGCCCGGGGGCAGGGGGCGGTTGCCCAGATTCTCTTCGAGCCAGCGGGCGTCGAGAAGCACGGTGACCACACCGCCCGGAGGCGCGCCCGGCGTGCCGTCCGGCGCCGGATAGGCCAGCCGGAAGGGCAGGATGGGGCGCTGGTTGGGGTAGCGCAGCCCGTATTCTCCCGTCGTCAGGGCGCCTGTGGACAGCGCGTTCTGGAAGGTGCGGATGCCGCCGAGATCGACGCCCAGCGAGACCGGGTCGGTCGCGCACCACACCCGGCCCTCCCGGTCGGCCACCTCCACGGACAGATAGGCGGGGTAGCGGGCGCGCAGCCGGTCCATGGTCTGCTGGCAGTCCGGCGGCCCGGCCTGCGGCACGCCGGATTCGACGATCGTCGCCAGCACCTGCCGGGCCTCCGCGGCGATGCGCTGCTGTTCGACGTCCAGCAGGTCGAGAAGGCGCAGGGTGTCGTTCCGCACCTCGTTTTCCCGATCCTGCCGCAGGCTGTGCTGCGTCATGAACTGGAGCGCCGCGAGCGGCACCACGGCGGCCACGAGCAAGAGAAACAGACGCAGGTAATGGGGCATCGCCAAGAAAATCTGATGTAAGGAGGGCTGCCGCCCCTGCGCCCGGACGGGCCGAGCCGGCGCGGGCGGCAGCTGGACAAGGACCGTCGGCGGTGGATGTTCTTCAAACTCCACAGGGCGTTCATGCCACACGGGGGCCGAGATGCAATGATTAACGGACCGGATAACTCCATTTTGCTTCGGAACCGACGCGCTCCTCAGCGGTGACCCAGAAAGAAGCCGTCCAGCCTGCAGCACAGGGTGGTCACGAGGACGCGCAAGGGCGTCGGATCATAGGACACTGCCGTCACCAGAAGGGCGAGAGCGCTCACCGCCATCAACGCACCGGACGTGCCCATGCGCATCGCCTCTCTTTTCAACGGTCGGGCCGGCAGACAGGCTTGCGCGTGATGCGTTGCGGGCCCGCCTTACGTAACCGCTCCGAGCAAAGCAGGGTCCCGTGCGCAACGAAGAATTTTCATGGCGTCTCTCGCATTCGCGTAATATTTCTCCATTGTAATAGGTGCCCCCGCCACCATTTATCCGCGCGAGCCGACCATGCCGTGGAGCCGCACTCCCTCCTACAAGGCCATCACCTTGCTGCGCCGGCACAGCCGGGAATGCCGGGGGTTGGAAACCCGCGAGTATCTGGTCGCCGTGGAGCGCCGGATGGTCGAGCTCATCGATCTGGAGCGGCGGGAGGCCCGTGACAGGGCGGCGCCATCGATCCATCAAGCGGCGGAGTGAGCTGGACGTTCGTCATATTTCAAAACGGTAACGTAGTAATCGTCTCCTGAAACACAACCGACACAGATCGGTGTTAAAGGCCAAAGTGTCTTTCATTGACACGAGGCCGCCGCGTTCATGGCTTTCCCGACCGAAATGGCCGGCAACGATGGTGCCGACGGCAGGGAGGGTTGCGACGTCGCCCTTTGCACCGTCCCCGCCGAGTCCATCCACAGCCGCATCCGCCGTGTCCACCAGCGCGCCACGGCGATGCTGAGCGACGCGTTGACCGGCTTCAACCTGACGGCGCCGCAATGGGCGGCACTGGCCGCGCTGCACCAGCATGGGCCGATGTCGCAGATCGATTTGGGCCGGAGCATCGCGATGGACCCCGCCACGATGCAGGGGGTGGTGGTGCGGCTGATCGACCGCGGTTATCTCCTGCGCAGCCCCGACAGCCTGGACCGTCGCCGCAACCTCGTCCGGTTGGCCGACAGCGGGCGTCGGGTGGTGGAGGCGGCCGGGCCTGCCATCGCGCAGGCGGAGGCCGAGCTGACCGGGCGCCTGTCGGCGGAGGAACGGAACCGGCTGGCCGATCTGCTGGCCCGCCTATGCCTGTGAGCCCCAGCGGTTCCCCGGTGTTCGCGTCGAAACGGTGGGTGGGGCCAATAGTCCGGGTTAGCCCGAGTTATGCACATTCACCTGAACGGCGTCCTTGACTCTGCGAATGTTGCTTTTTTGTTTTCCCGGACTCGTTTGGAACCGTTAAAACCCACAAAAGCCGGGCAATTCCGGCATTTCATTGGTGCCTGAAATTTAGGCAATTTGGTCAAGGTCGTGGATTCACGGCCGTGCTCACAGGTTGCCCCTGGATTCGCTCACAGAGTTACCCACAGCTTCTGGGGATATCCCGATATTGCGGATAGAGTTGCCTGCGCTCCGCGCCCGCCCTCAGCCGATCACCCGCCATTGGCCGTCCGGGTCCAGGCAGGCGGTCCCGACGAGCGTCGCGGGGCGTCCACCGACGATTCCCGGCATCTGGAAATCGCGGCAATAGCGCCCGCCGGGGCCGAGATAGGTGGGAGAGGTCCGGGTGGCCAGCGGTGCGGCCGGCACCGGCTGGGGAAGCGGCGCATAGACCACAGGCGGATAGCTGTCTCTTATACACATCTCCGAGCCCACGAGACTATAAC
>NZ_JAUQTX010000098.1:0-22146 GCF_059803775.1 Azospirillum sp. UFLA03-27
GACATGGTGGCGGCGGCGGAGGTGGTGGCGGTGGCAACCGCCGGCAGAACGTTCCGCTGCGTCACCAGACCTTCGACAGCAATGGTCCGGACGTGCGCATCCGCGGCAACGCGTGGCAGGTCCATGAAAAGTATCTGGCGCTGGCCCGCGACGCCTCCTCGTCCGGCGACCGCGTCCAGGCGGAAAACTACCTTCAGCATGCGGAGCACTATTTCCGCATCATCAACCAGATCCAGGAATCCGAGAACCGCCAGCGCGGCAACGTCGGCGCCGCGGGCCTCGGCCCGCAGCCCAGCATGGGCGGTTCGGCAGAGGACGAGGATGGCGGCGAGATGGGCGACGAGTCCGACAGCGTCGCCGACGAGCGCACCCCGCTGAGCGCCTGACAGTCCGTCTGATAACCGTCAGTCCTGAGGTCGGAGAGTTCCGGTTTCAGGACTGGCTGGTTTCCGGTCTGGTGAGTTTCAGGTCCGACGCGTTTTCAGGCCGGCAGGTCTTCGGCCAGCGCCACCGGGTCGCCCACCGCGATCCGGCCCCCATGCACCACCCGGGCATAGACGCCGCACTGCGTGTGGTCGTAACCGCGCTCCAGAATGGGGAGCGTGTTGAGGTCGCGCGCGCCGGTCGCCGGGTTGACCTCGCTGGAGGGCCGGCAATCCTTGTGGTCGCAGATGCGCAGGGTGACCTCGCCGACGGTCAGCAGGGCGCCGATCCACTGACGCTCCACCCACGGCTCCAGCCCGTCGATCATCAGGTTGGCGCGGAAGCGCCGCGGATCGACCGGCTGCTTGGCCACCCGCTCCTCCAGATCGCGCACGCTGGCGAGGTTGAGGATGGAGACCGCGGCCTCTTCCCGGTCGGTGAAGGAAAAGCCGCCGCCCTGCGCCGGATTCCTGGCCTCGGCCAGCTTGGGCAGGCCGGGAGCGGCGCCGGCCAGATAGGCGGCGAAGAACTGCTCCACCAGCATCCGGCCCATCGGCTGGTCCAGACGCCCGCGCGACACCTGCTTGCCGCCGCGCCGGATGATCAGCGACTGGGTGGCCTCGTCGAACTCGGAATCGAGCAGCGCCAGCTTCTCGTTCCGGTCGAGCGTGAAGAAATCCTCGTTCGGGCGCCAGCCCTCGACATCCGGGGTCAGGGCCGCCGGGCCGTGCAGCAGGCCGAAGCGCCGGTCAAAGGGGATGGGTTGGCCGGTGACGAGGTCAACGGCGGGAAGATCCTGGCCGCTCAGCCCCTTCACGGGGTAGCGGCGTATGGCGGCGACGGTCGCGGGCATTGCATCGCACAATGGTGGGACCGGTTCGCTTCTGTCAACCGTCGCAATCGAAAACCGTCACCAGCGCTCGGCCAATGGCTCCCGACCCTGGAACTCGGCGATTCGCCGCCGCGTGGCGGGAGAGGTGTCCTCCGGCAGCCGGTCCAGCGGGAAGAAGCGCGCCTCCAGGATCTCCACCCCGTCGGCCTGGAGCGTTCCCGACCATCCGCGCGCGACGAAGACCGCCACATGGTCGCTCGCCCCGTGCCGGAAGCGGGCGTAGACGCCGAAGGGCTGCGGGCCGCTCTCCACGGTCAACCCGACCTCCTCGCGCACCTCGCGCTTCATGGCCTCCACCAGGGACTCCCCTTTTCCGACTCCGCCGCCCGGAAAATGCCAGCCGCCGACGTAGCTGTGGCGGATCAGCAGGACCGAGGCCGTGCCGCCCCCAGGGTCCGAGTCGTCCAAGATGATCCCCCGCACCCCCATGGTCAGCGGGCGCGCCACCCAATGCCACATGTTGCGGCCGTGCCAAGCCAGCCGCATCAGGGGGGTGGTCAGGGCGGGCCGCAGGGCCTTGGGCGAAGGGTCGCGCGGAGTGCTGGTGGGCGTGGCCGTCATGAAGGCGGGAGTCCGTGGCATTGGCGCAAAAACCCTAGCCCTTTCCGGCGGGCCGCGGAAAGCCACCCTTTCGGCGCGGGTCCGACAAAAGCAATAACCACGCGTACCGGGGGGTCTTGCATACGGACGGGCCTCTCCCACATCTACGGCGACGCATGCATCCTTGCGGATCGCACTGGTAACGTGGATCGGACTGACCGGGCTGCCTCGCGGACGGTCGGCGATGAAGGGAGCACATCATGGACTTCGAGAAATACACCGAGCGCAGCCGTGGCTTCGTGCAGGCGGCGCAGACCCTGGCCCTGCGGCGCGGCCACCAGCGGCTGACGCCGGAACATCTGTTGAAGACCCTTCTGGACGACAAGGAGGGCTTGGCCGCCAACCTGATCCGTGCGGCCGGCGGCGACCCCGCCCTGGCGCTGTCGGGCGTGGACGCTGAGCTGGACAAACAGCCCAAGGTGGAAGGCGCCGGCGCCGGGCAGGTGTATCTGACGCCGGAACTGTCCCGCGTGTTCGAGCAGGCCGAGACGGTCGCCAAGAAGGCCGGCGACAGCTACGTCACGGCGGAGCGCATCCTGCTGGCGCTCGCCATGGCCGACGGCACGCCGTCCGCCGCGGTGCTGAAGCGCGCGGGCGTCACCCCGCAGGCGCTCAACACCGCCATCAACGAGGTGCGCAAGGGCCGCACCGCCGACACCGCCAGCGCCGAGCAGGGCTACGACGCGCTGAAGAAATACGCCCGCGACCTGACCGAGTCGGCGCGCGAAGGCAAGCTCGACCCCGTCATCGGGCGCGACGAGGAAATCCGCCGCACCATCCAGGTGCTGGCCCGCCGCACCAAGAACAACCCCGTCCTGATCGGCGAACCGGGCGTTGGCAAGACCGCCATCGTCGAGGGCCTCGCCCAGCGCATCGTCAAGGGCGATGTGCCGGAAGGGCTGAAGAACAAGAAGCTGCTGTCGCTCGACCTCGCCGGCATGGTGGCCGGCGCCAAGTACCGCGGCGAGTTCGAGGAGCGGCTGAAGGCCGTGCTCCAGGAGATCCAGGCGGCGGCGGGCGAGATCATCGTCTTCATCGACGAACTGCACACGCTGGTCGGCGCCGGCAAGGCGGACGGCGCCATGGACGCCTCCAACATGCTGAAGCCGGCGCTGGCGCGCGGCGAGTTGCACTGCGTCGGCGCGACCACGCTGGACGAGTACCGCAAGCACATCGAGAAGGACGCAGCGCTGGCCCGGCGCTTCCAGCCAGTCTTCGTGCCGGAGCCGACGGTGGAGGACACCATCTCCATCCTGCGCGGCCTGAAGGAGCGCTACGAGGTGCACCACGGCGTGCGCATCACCGACGCGGCCATCGTGTCGGCGGCGACCCTGTCGAACCGCTACATCACCGACCGCTTCCTGCCCGACAAGGCCATCGACCTGATCGACGAGGCGGCGAGCCGCCTGCGCATGGCTGTGGACAGCAAGCCGGAGAACATCGACGAGCTGGACCGCCGGATCATCCAGCTCAAGATCGAGCGGGAGGCGCTGAAGCGAGAGTCCGACGACGCCTCGCGCGCCCGGCTCGCCAACCTGGAAGGCGAACTGGCCGACCTGGAGCAGGAATCCGCCGAGCTGACCGCCAAGTGGCAGGCCGAGAAGGACCAGCTCCAGGGTGCCCAGAAGATCAAGGAGGACCTGGAGAAGGCCCGCACCGAGCTGGAGCAGGCCCAGCGCGACGGCAACTGGGGCCGGGCCGGCGAGCTGGCCTACGGCGTCATCCCCGACCTGGAGAAGCGTTTGAAGGAGGCGGAGGCCCACGCCGCCAACCGCATGCTGAACGAGGAGGTGCGCGACAGCGACATCGCTGCCGTGGTCAGCCGCTGGACCGGCGTGCCGGTGGACAAGATGCTGGCCGGTGAGCGGGAGAAGCTGCTGGCCATGGAAACCCGCCTGAAGACCCGCGTGATCGGCCAGGACGAGGCCATCGTGGCGGTCTCCAACGCCGTCCGCCGCGCCCGCGCCGGCCTGCAGGACCCCAACCGGCCGATCGGCTCCTTCCTGTTCCTCGGGCCCACCGGCGTCGGCAAGACCGAGCTGACCAAGGCGCTGGCCGAGTTCCTGTTCGACGACGAGACGGCGATGGTCCGGCTCGACATGTCGGAATACATGGAGAAGCACTCCGTCGCCCGCATGATCGGCGCGCCTCCGGGCTATGTCGGCTATGAAGAGGGCGGGGCTCTGACCGAGGCGGTGCGCCGCCGGCCCTATCAGGTCGTGCTGTTCGACGAGGTCGAGAAGGCCCATCCCGACGTCTTCAACGTGCTGCTCCAGGTGCTCGACGATGGGCGCCTGACCGACGGGCAGGGGCGGACGGTGGATTTCCGCAACGTGGTCATCATCATGACCTCGAACCTCGGCTCCGAGGTGCTGGCGGCCCAGCCGGAAGGCCAGGACAGCGGCGCCGTGCGCGACGAGGTGATGGAGGTGGTGCGCGCCCACTTCCGGCCGGAGTTCCTGAACCGGCTGGACGAGATCCTGCTGTTCCACCGCCTGGACCGCAGCCACATGGGCGGGATCGTGACGATCCAGCTCGGCCGGCTGGTCAGGATGCTGGCCGACCGCGACATCACACTGGAGGTGGACGAGGCGGCGACGCAGTGGCTGGCCGAGGCCGGTTACGACCCGGTCTACGGCGCGCGCCCGCTGAAGCGGGTGATCCAGCGGGAGCTTCAGAACCCGCTGGCCACCATGATCCTGGAGGGCCGCGTCGCCGACGGCCAGACGGTCAAGGTGGGGGCGGAAGGCGGCGAACTGACCATCAACGGCCTGCCCGTCTCCGCCCAGGTGCGCAGCGCGGCGACGCAGCCGGTGACCACCGTTCATTGAGGGTGTGCATTGATGATGCAGGCGGGGGGTCTTTCGCGAGGCCCCTCGTTCGTCACGTCACCACGAATTCCCGCGCCACCGCGGCGAAGTGGCACGAGGCCGCCACCACGACCAGCGCGTGCCAGACCGGGATGTTGTAGGGCAGGCGGTCCAGCGTGTGGATGAAGGCTCCCACCGTGTAGACCACCCCGCCGACCGCCAGCAGAAGCAGCGTCGTCGGCGACAGCGACCGCCACAGCGGTTCGGCCACCGACAGGATGGCCCAGCCGAGCCCGAGATAGAGCACGAAGCCCAGCCGTTCGTACCGCCAGGAGGCGAACAGCTTCAGCGCCACCCCGCCCAGCGCCACCACCCACACCGCGACGCCCAGCGGGATTCCCGCGGCGCCGTCCAGCCGGTTCAGGGTAAAGGGGGTGTAACTGCCGGCGATCATCACATAGATCATCGCGTGGTCGACCCGCCGCAGCACCGCCTTGCGCCGGCCCGGCGGGGACATGTTGTAGGCGGCCGACGCGCTCAGCATGCCGACCAGCCCGGCGCCGTAGGCGACCAGCGACACCATCTCGGTCGCGGAGGCATGGCCCGCCGTCACGACCAGCAGCCAGGACGCGCCGATCAGGCCGGCGATCACGCCGATGGCGTGGATGACCGCGTCCGCCGCACGTTCCCCCGCCGTGTGGACGGGAAACTCGAAGCAGGAATCGGGTTTCATGGGGCCAGCCTGCCGGAAAGCCGGGCGGATGGAAAGCCCTCCCCCCGGCACACCAGCCCCATCGGAATCGTTAACTCCGCAGATAGACCCGGTTGATGTAGGGGTCGTAACGACGCTCCGGATTCGGCAGGACCGGCTGGAGCGGGCCGAAGCGGTTGCGCAGCAGCGTGTATTCGGTGACGACGATCAGCCGGTCGCTGTGCGTCGGCTGGAGAGCCTTGTGCATCCCGATGTTGTCGGCCAGGAAGCAGTCGCCCGCCCGTCCGGTCAGCGCGACGGGCGCCGACGCGCCGTAGACCGCCTCGACCTCGGCGTCGGAATGATTGCGCCGCTCCAGAAGCTCCTGCCCGTGCTGGGAGGCCGGGACGTAGATGTGCGGCCCGCCGCCCATGTCGGTGTCCGTCAGGTAGAGGAACATCTTGAAATGACGGACTTGGTTGTAGTCCCGGTGGTAGTTCTGGGTGCTGATCCGCGGGTTGGGCCGGGCCAGCGACCACCACACCGACATGCCGTCGATGGTCGGCTTGCAGCCGTGGAACGCCTCCGCGACCTCCAGCACGAGCGGGTGGTTGATGGTGTCCAGCAGGTGGGGCGCGGCCAGGAACTGCTCCTCCACATAGCGGGCCATCTGGATGTCCGGTGACGGCACCTTGTCGATGGTGAAGGAGCCATATTGCCGGTGGCCGCCGTCGAAGCAGGGCTGCTCCTCGAAATAGCGCCGCATCGCCGCGACCTGCTCGTCGGTCATCAGGCGGAAGGCGTCGGTGTAGCCGCGCGTCTCCAACTGTGTTTTGAGGCTCAACGCCTGTTCGGACGGCGCGAAGCCAGGGGTGCGGGGCCGGAAGGGCGCGACCAGCGACGCGGCGAACTTGCGCCGCGGCTCGATCTTCAGGCGCGGGATTTGATGCCAGACGATGTCGTCGATCCAACGGGCCTTGTTGTTGAACGGTACCTTCACGCGAACGGACTCCACGGCAGGTGCGGCAGGTGCGAGAAGTCCGAAGAAGTACCCTGAATACGGGAAATTTTCATCACTCGTTCGCATGCGGCATTTTGCGCGGGGTGGGGTGGATGGACTTGTCTCCCGGACAATAAAAGGCGGGCGGGGCGCCGGTCGCAGCGCTATGGTCCGCAACCCGACGCTGTTCCAAGGAACGGTTCAAGAAGACGCATCAGAGCGATCATGACCAGACGATCCAGCTTTGCCGCCGGCGCCCGCGACACCCTGCCGATGGTCATCGGCGCGGCGCCCTTCGGGGTGATCTTCGGCACGCTGGTGGCCGCCGGGCCGCTGGCGGCGTGGCAGGGGCAGCTGATGTCCCTGTCGGTCTATGCGGGGTCCAGCCAGTTCATCGCGCTGGGGCTGGTGGCCGGGCACGCTGGGCTGGCAGTGATCTGGCTGACCACCCTGATCGTGAACCTGCGCCACGCCCTCTACGCCGCCACGCTGCTGCCGCACGTCGCCCATCTGCCGGCGCGCTGGCGCTGGACGCTGGGTTTCTTCCTGACGGACGAGACCTTCGCGGTGATGGCCGGCTATTACGCCCGGCACCCGCGCGCGCCGCTCGGGCATTGGTACTTCCTGGGCTCCTGCCTGTCGATGTACGCGAACTGGCAGTTCTGGACCCTGGTCGGCCTGCTGTTCGGCGCGGCCTTTCCGCAGCTCCAGTCGCTGGGGCTCGACTTCGCCATGGTCGCCACCTTCATCGCCATTGTCGTGCCGCAGCTCGCCAGCCTGCCCAACTTCGCAGCGGCGGTGGCGGCGGGCGCCGTGGCCTATCTGGGGCAGGACGTGCCCTACAAGCTGGGGCTGATGGCCGCCGTGGTGGCCGGCGTCTCCGTGGGGATGGCCCTGCAACGCTGGCGCTCCGGCGGGCTGGAGGCCGGACGGCGGGAGGAGGAAGCGGCATGACCGGGACTGTCCTGACCAACACCGTCATGATCCTGGGCATGGCGGCGGTCACCGTCTTCGTGAAGGCGGCGCTGTTCGTGCTGGGCGACCGGGTGGTCTTCCCGCCGCTGCTGAAACAGGCGCTGGGCTTCGTCCCGGTGACGGTGCTGACCGCCATCATCGTGCCGATGATCCTGTCGCCGAACGGCGAGGGGCTGGAGCTGACCTGGAGGAACCCTCAGCTGGTCGGCGCGCTGGCCGCCGTCCTGGCCTGCGTGGTGACGGGCAAGCAGCTGCTCACCATCGCCGTGGCGCTGGGCGTCTTCTTCGCCTGGCAGCTGGGCGTCCTCGCCTAGGCGTTGGGTGTAAGGGCCGGCGCCACTTTCCTGCCACAAACAGTGCATAGCCGTTCTGCCGCGGCGCGGTGGCGCGGGTGGGGGCGCATCCTGTATGGTCGCCCGATCGAAAGGGCTACCCGACAGAGTCCGTGATGACCAGACGCCTGCGCCTCGTTCCCGTCTCCCTCGCCGTGGCTTGCGCGGTGATGCTGACCGCCTGCCAGACGGGCGAGCGGACCAACCGCGCGCCCGTGGTGCAAGGGACCGCCAGCGCCTCCCCGGCCGGACTCGACACCGTTTCCGGCGAGTGGGAAACAGACAAGACCACCGCGCTGCGGTCGCAGCCGAGCAACGGCGCGCCCATCGTCGCCACCTTCCCGCCCGGCCAGCCTTTGAAGGTTCTGGGCCGCGCCCGCGGCACCGACTGGGTGGCGGTGCAGGCGGTGGGGTCGACCGCCTATGTGCGGATGCATCTGCTGCGCCTGCGCGGCAGCGCGCCCGTCCAGGCCGCCCGCGGCACGACGACCACCGTCGCCAAGCCGGAGGACAACGCCGGCCCCTCGATCAAGGCCGCGCCGCGCCGCAAGATCGAGGCAACGCCGATCGCGAATTGAGGCGGGGGGTACGGCTTGCCCCTCAGAACTCCTTCCAGTCGTCGTCCTCGCTGACGTTGCGCTTGAGCGCGGCGCCCGAATGGGCCGCCGCACGAGCCGCCGGCTTGGCCGCGGCGCGGGACGGGCGGGACGCCGGAGGGGCCGGACGTACCGGTGCGACGTGCCGCGGCGCCGCAGCGGTGGCCGCAACCGCGACCGGCACGGCCCGTGGGTCCAGCTTGAAGAAGCCGATCAGCCCCTTCAGGTCGTTGGCCTGGCCGGCCATGGCCTGAGCGGCGGCGGTGGTTTCCTCGACGAGGGCTGCGTTCTTCTGGGTCATCTCGTCCATCTGCGAGACGGTGGCGTTGATCTCGTCGAGCGCCGCCGCCTGTTCCGAAGACGCTGAGGCCATCTCGGCGATCAGCCCGGCGACCTGCTGGACGCCCGACACGATGCCCTCCAGCGCGTCGCCGGCCTTCTTGACCAGTTCCACCCCGTCCTTCACCTGGGCGTCGCTGTCCAGGATCAGCCCCTTGATCTCCTTGGACGCCTGGGCGGAGCGCTGGGCGAGGTTGCGCACCTCCTGCGCCACCACCGCGAAGCCTCGGCCCGCGTCGCCGGCCCGTGCCGCCTCGACCGCCGCGTTCAGGGCCAGCAGGTTGGTCTGGAAGGCGATCTCGTCGATCACCCCGATGATGTCGGTGATCTTACGGCTCGACGCCTCGATGCGCTTCATCGCGTCGATGGCCGAGCCCGCCACCGTCCCACCCGACTCCGCGGCGGTGCGGGCGTCGGCGGCCATGCCGTTGGCGCGCTGGGCGTTGTCGGCGTTGGAGCGCACGGTCGCCCCCAGCTCCTCCATGCTCGCCGCCGTCTCCTCCAGTGAGGAGGCCTGCTGCTCCGTCCGCTCCGCCAAGTCGGAGGAGCCGATGGAGACCTCGCCCGCCGCCGAGGCGATGGTGTCCGCCGCCTGGGTGATCTGGCCGACGATCTCCGACAGCTTGGCGGAGGTGGCGTTGACGTCGGTCTTCAGCGTCTGGAAAGCCCCCTCGTAGTCGCGCTGCACCCGCTTGTTGAGGTCGCCCTGGGCGAGCGCGCTGAGCACCGCGCCGAGGTCGGCGATGACCGCCTCCACCGTGTCGGTCAGGCGGTTGATGCCCGCCGACATCGTCTTGTAGAAGCCGTCCTTGCCGGTCAGATCGAGGCGGCGCGACAGGTCGCCCTTCGACACGCCGTCGATCAGCGCGGCGATCTCCTCGCCGATCGCCGCCTCGCGGGCGCGCTGCGCCTCGTCGGCGCGACGTTCTGCCTCCAGGCGGGCGCGCTCGGCCTCGTCCATCGCCTTCTTCTGGATGGCGTTGTCCTTGAACACCTGCACCGCCTGGGCCATCTGCCCGATCTCGTCGCCGCGGTCGAGGCCGGGAACGGCGACGTCCAGCTTGTCGGCGGCCAAGTCGTGCATGGTCGCGCTCATCGCCCGCACCGCGCCCATCTGGCGGCGGACCAGGAAGAAGCTGACCAGACCGAAGGCCAGCGTGACCAGCGGCGCCACCACCAGGATGGTGCGCTCCACCTCGTCCACCACCCTCATCACGTCGGCCCGCTTCAGCCCGACGAACAGCACGCCGACCACCGAGCCGGAGGCGTCGAGCAGCGGGTCGTAGGAGGTGAAATAGCGCTCGCCCAGGATGTCGGCCTCGCCGCGGTAGGGCTTGCGCTGCGTGATGACGCTGTCGAAGACCGGCCCGGCGCCCAGCTTCGTGCCGTTGGCCCGGCTGCCGTCGGGGTTCTGCACGGTGGTGGCGACGCGGGTGTCGCCGCGGAACACCGTGGCCGCACCGCCGGTCAGCTCGCGGATCTGGTCGACCATGCGGGTGTCGCCGTCGACCCGCACCGATCCGACGTAAAGCGCGCCGTCGCGCAGGCTGTAGTCGGCGCCGTTCTGCTTCAGCAGCATATGGGCCAGCGCCATGCTGCGCTCCCGCTGCTCCTGCGCGGAGGCGGCGCTGCGGTCGCTCAGCACCTGGCTGGAGGCCAGAGTCAGCACGATGGCCAGGATGAACAGCCCCAGCACGTTCAGCAGGGACAGTTTGGCGGTCAGGGAGAGATTTTTCAGCACGTTCGGCCCTATGCGGCAATCGCTCCGCAGCCCTCGCCAACGGAGATAGACAATAAGTCTAATACGGTTTTATCCATTCGTCCGCGTGCAATTTTTCGGAGATCGATTCCCGTAAGACGTGTGGAAACCCTCCGACGGACCGCCATGCAGCCGGCGCACGGCCCGTCTTCCTTGGTTGGCGGCGCATGTGGCCCTAGGTTAGGGCAGCCGCTTTTGGCAACCGACCCCTTTCCCGGACCCTTCCATGCGCCGCCGCACCAGCAACCCCAGCCCGGCCCCGTCCTATGCGGAGGCCGCGTCCAGCACCGGCGACATGGCGGCGCTGCGCTCGCTCGTCCCCTATCTGTGGCCGCATGATTCCTTCGAGACGAAGCTGCGCGTGGTGGTGGCGCTGGTCCTGCTGGTCGGCGCCAAGGTGGCGAACGTCTGGGTGCCGCTCTTCTACAAGCGGGCGGTCGACGCCCTGTCGCCGGGCGACGCCGGGGCGCTGGTGACGATCCCGCTGGGGCTGATCGTTGCCTATGGTCTGGCGCGGGTGATGTCGCTGGTCTTCGCGGAACTGCGCGATGCGGTGTTCGCCAACGTCGCCCAGCGCACCATCCGCAAGGTCGCCCTGTCGGTCTTCCAACATCTGCACGCCCTGTCGCTGCGCTTCCATCTGGAGCGGCAGACCGGCGGCCTGACCCGCTCGCTGGAGCGCGGCACCCGTGCCATCGAGACGCTGCTGCGCTACGCCCTGTTCTCCATCGTGCCGACGCTGGTGGAGATCACGCTGGTCTGCGTGATCCTGTGGCGGATGTTCGACGGCTGGTTCGCGCTGGCGACCTTCGCCACGGTGGGAAGCTACATCGCCTACACCTTCTTCGTGTCGGAATGGCGCATCCAGTTCCGCCGCGCCATGAACGAGACCGACAACAAGGCCAACACCAAGGCGGTGGACAGCCTGCTGAATTACGAGACCGTCAAGTATTTCGGCAACGAGGGGCACGAGGCCCGGCGCTACGACCAGGCGTTGGCCTCCTACGAGCAGGCGGCGGTGAAAAGCCAGCGCAGCCTGTCGCTGCTGAACATCGGCCAGTCGGCGATCATCTCGCTGGGTCTGGCCGTGGTCATGGGCATGGCGGCGCGCGGCATCGTCAACGGCACGATGACGCTGGGCGACTTCGTGCTGGTCAACACCTACCTGCTCCAGCTCTACCAGCCGCTGAACTTCTTCGGGGTGGTCTACCGCGAGATCAAGCAGGCGCTGATCGACGTGGAATCGATGGTGACGCTGCTGTCGGTGGACCGCGAGGTGGCCGACCGGCCCGGCGCCCCGGCGCTGGCCATCACGGGGGGCGAGCTGCGCTTCGACGGGGTGGAGTTCGGCTACGACCCGCGGCGGCCGATCCTCAAAGGGGTGAGCTTCACCGTGCCCGCTGGGCGGACGGTGGCCATCGTCGGCCCGTCCGGGGCGGGCAAATCGACCATCGGCCGGCTGCTGTTCCGCTTCTACGACGTGTCGGGCGGCGGCATCCTGATCGACGGGCAGGACATCCGGGAGGTGACCCAGCAATCGCTGCGCGGCGCCATCGGCATCGTCCCGCAGGACACGGTGCTGTTCAACGACACGGTCTATTACAACATCGCCTACGGCCGCCCCGGCGCCAGCCCGGCGGAGGTCGAGCAGGCGGCCCGGCTGGCCCACATCCACAACTTCATCATGGCACTGCCTGACGGCTACGAGACCACGGTGGGGGAACGCGGGCTGAAGCTGTCCGGCGGCGAGAAGCAGCGCGTCGCCATCGCTCGTACCATTCTGAAGAATCCGGCGATCCTGCTGTTCGACGAGGCGACCTCGGCGCTCGACACCCACACCGAGCGGGAGATCCAGGCGAACCTGCGCGAGGTCAGCCGGGGCCGGACCACGCTGGTGATCGCCCACCGCCTGTCCACCGTGATCGACGCCGACGAGATCCTGGTGATGGAGGCCGGGCGTGTGATCGAACGGGGACGCCACATGGAACTGCTGTCGCGCGGCGGCGCCTATGCCGCATTGTGGGCGCGGCAACAGGAATCCTCCCAGGGGCCGGAACCGGTTCCAGAAGTCCTCGCCCCCACTTAACCTCATCATCACGACGGAGCATCCCTTTGGGACCGGTACGGCAGGCGCTGCGCGAGGCGACCCGCGACATCCATGAACGGCTGGACCGCGCGGCGGTCCTGCGCCCGCTGACCAGCCCGTCGATCACGGCGGACGAGTACCGCGACGCCCTGATCGCCCTGCACGGCTTCAACGCTCCCATCGAGCGGGCGTTGGGCGAGGGGGCCGAACGGCTGGACCTGCTGCGCGCCGATCTGGCCGATCTGGGGGTGGACGCCGACGCCTTGCCGGTGGCCGGGGCGCTGCCGGCGCTGGACGGCCTGCCGGCGCAGCTGGCGGCGCGCTACGTGCTGGACGGCTCCGCCCACGGCGGGCGGGCGATGCTGCCCAACGTCACCCGCGCGCTGGGCTTCGACGCCACGCGCGGGGCGCGTTTTCTGGCCTCGGCCGGGATCGACATGGCCGGCCGGTGGAAGGCGCTGCTCGCCCGGCTGGAAAGCGAGCTGGAGGCGCCCGAGTCGGCGCAGGCCGCCTGCGCCACGGCGGTCGCCCTGTTCGCCGCGCTGGAGGTCTGGCTGGACGGACTGGTGCCGAAGACGGCGTGACGCTCATCGAAGCCGGCGGATCGACGCAGCGGATCGACGCGGGGGCTTCACCGCGCCCGCCGCGCCCGCTAGGTTCCCTGCATGACCACCGTTCCTGCCCTCAACACCCCCGCCGCGCTCGCCGACGCGGTGCTGCGGGGTGACCGCCGCGCGCTCGCCCGCGCCATCACGCTGATCGAATCGACCCGGCGCGACCACCGCGCCCAGGCCGACGCCCTGCTGGAGACGCTGCTGCCCCACACCGGCAATTCGGTGCGGGTGGGCATTTCCGGGGTGCCGGGGGTGGGCAAGTCGACCTTCATCGAGGCGTTCGGGCAGCACGTCATCGCGCGGGGGCACAAGGTGGCGGTGCTGGCCATCGACCCGTCGTCGCAGCGCACCGGCGGCTCCATCCTGGGCGACAAGACCCGCATGGTGGACCTGTCGCGCGAACCGAACGCCTTCATCCGCCCGTCGCCCGCCGGCGCCACGCTGGGCGGCGTGGCCCGCCGCACGCGCGAGGCCATGCTGATCTGCGAGGCGGCGGGCTTCGACGTGATCGTGGTGGAGACGGTGGGCGTCGGCCAGTCGGAGACGGCGGTGGCCGACATGGTCGACCTGTTCATGCTGCTGCTGCTGCCCGCCGGGGGTGACGAGCTTCAGGGCATCAAGAAGGGCATCGTCGAGCTGGCCGACCTCGTGGTCGTCAACAAGGCGGACGGCGACCTCGCCAACACGGCGCGGCATACCGTCGCGGACTACCGCCACGCCCTGACCCTGCTGCGCCACGGCGACTGGCGCGTGCCGGTGCTGAGCTGCTCGGCCATCACCAGGGCCGGCATCGATTCGGTGTGGGACACCATCGGGGAGCACAAGGCGATCACCGAGGCGTCCGGAGTCCGCGCCACGCGCCGCGCCGAGCAGGCCCGCGCCTGGCTGTGGAGCGAGATCCGCGAGACGCTGGTGGACGCCTTCAAGGCGCATCCCGCCGTGCGCGCCGACCTGTCCGCGCTGGAATCCCGCGTGACCGGCGGCGCCATCACCCCCACCGCCGCTGCACGCGTTTTGCTTGAAAAGTTCCTCGGGCGCGCGGTGGAGTAGGTCCTTTCGGGTATGCTGCACCGCAACATTTCCGTTGCGCGGCGATTCTCCCGTGCATAAGGTGGCGTGGGCGGGAAAGGAGCGTCTTCGCGGCGCTTGGGCGAGAGGTTTGCCCGCAGTCTCCTGGGGTACGAGCCGGAGTTGACTTGTCCGACACCGCCTCCGCGTCGAGTCGTCAACGGGAGACCTTAGGACATGGCCGCCAACTTTCTTGATCTTTTCGAGCGCTTCAATCCCCTGACCATGGGGCCCCTGGCTCTGTCGCCGCTGGGCAAGGCGAATGCCGAGACCTACGCCGCCCGCGGCACGCGCGTCGCCGGTGTGATGCAGGACGGCTGCCGCCGCCTGCTCGACGGCGTGACCGCCGGGATCGGCGAGACGACCCACCTCGCCGGCGAATTCGCCAAGGTGCGCAGCCCGGCGGACCTCGTCGCCGTGCAGCGCGAATGGGCGACCGTCGCCCAGGCCCGGGTCGTCAACCAAGTGCAAACCGTCCTCGACGTCTCCTCGAAGATCGCCGCCGAGCTGGGCGTCGCCCCGGTGGCCCTGTCGCCGGCCGCCCCGGCGCCCAAGGCCGCTCCGGTCGCCGCGCCAGCTCCCGCCCCGAAGTTGGAAGCCCCCAAGGTCGAAGAGAAGAAGGCCGAGGTGAAGGCGGAGGCGGCCCCCGCTCCGGAGCCGAAAAAAGCTCCGGCGGCCCGCAAGGCTCCGGCCAAGGCTGCCGCTCCCAAGGCCGCGCCGAAGGCCGAGGCGCCCGCTCCGAAGGCGGAGCCGGTAAAGGCTGAAACGCCGAAGGTCGAGGCGGCTCCCGCCCCGACTCCGACGGCTGAAGCCCCCAAGGTCGAAGCGCCGAAGACTGAAGAGAAGAAGGCCGAGGTGAAGGTCGACGTGAAGGCCGAGCCTCCCAAGGTCGAGTCTCCGAAGGTCGAGGCCCCCAAGGCGGAAGCGCCGAAGCCGGAGGCTGCCAAGGCCGCTCCGAAGGCCGCCGCTCCCGCCGCCGAGTGATTCACCGGATCGCGGTCCCCGCCGGCCCGGGGACCGTCGATCGGCGCGCGCCCGTCTCTTCCTTCCTTGACGGGCGCGCGCTTGTTCGACTATAACGCCGCCTCCTTCGGGCGGAATGCTGCCCGGGACCGGGTTTCATTTGCAAAAATAAAGGATCAGTCCGATGGCACGTCGGTGCTCCGTGACCGGTAAGGGCACGCAGTTTGGCAACAACGTCAGCCACGCCAACAACAAGACCCGCCGCCGTTTCCAGCCGAACCTGCAGGAAACCTCGCTGCTGAGCGACGCTCTGGGTCAGATGGTGCGCCTGCGTATCTCCACCAACGCGATCCGTTCGATCGAGCACAAGGGCGGCCTCGACGCCTTCCTGCTCGACGCGAAGGACGATGTCCTCAGCCTGGATGCGCGCCGCCTGAAGCGCCGCATCGCCAAGGCCCAGGACAAGCAGCAGGCCGCCGCGGCCTGAGGCTGACCGCCGGAGGCGCGTGAGCGCTTCCGGCGATTCTGGTGACGTCACCGCGGGGCGGCAAACTCCGCGGTCGGGCGCTACGCCCCACACCAGGACGACTCCGACTCTCGGTTGCACCGAATCCCGGTTGAGAGTGTCGCGCGCATCGCCGAAAGGCTTTGCGCGCGTTTTGTCGTATCCAGGTTCTGCCTTAGAATGACCGCTGGACGCCCAGCAGCAGGCGGTAGCGCGGCGAATCGGGACCGAACCCGACGCCGACCCCGGCCCCGACGGCGAGGTCTTCGCCGACGAGATGCCGGACGCCGGCCTCCACGAAATTGTCGGCTTTGCCGCGTTCCTGGGATTGCTCGCGCACCACGTCGAAGGCCACGGCGGTGGCGGGGCCGACCGCGGCGTTCACCCCGGCGGCCATGATGAAACGATTCTCGCGCTCGTCCGATGCCGGATCGAACAGATGCCGCCAGGACAGGTTGGCGTGCAGGCGCGGTGCGCCGGTGGCGGACCCGAGCGGTTGGGTCAGGCGCCCGGTGATCCCGGCCTCGATCGTCTTGCTCCCCGACCCGTAGGGGATGCTGACCAGCGGCTCCACCGAGACGCCCAGCCGTCCCTGCGACGGTTCGCGGATGTTGTATTCGGCGGAGAGCTTGACGTCGCCCTGCTGCGCGTCGTCGGCGTTGCCCACGCGGTAGCCGGGATTGACCTTCAGCGCCAAGCCGTTGGCCACGCCGACCTGGAGTTCCGGGTCGAAGGACAGGCGGTTGCGCCCACCATCCCCCTTAAGCCGGTCGAAGAAGGCGCGGACCTTCACGTCGACGCTGCCTTTCTCGATGGCGGCGGCGTCCTCCAGACTGATGGGCAACTCCGACGACAGCGCCATGCGCTTGTCGTCCTGCGCGCGGGCCGTCCCGGAGGCGGCGAGCAGCCCGGCGGCGAGGGTAAGGCCCGCGAGGGCGGCGTGGAGCATGTCTGCTTTCCCGAACCGGTGGCGTTTGCCGAACAACAGACGGACGAGGCGAACAGGCCGCGGAGGGGACGGGGTTACTCCACCGAGTCGGGGTCTTCGGCGTCAACCACCCGACGGGCGATGTCGTAGGCGAAGCCGGCGCGGCCCAGCGCCGCCAGATCCTTGTCGCGGAACTCCGCGCGCTTTTCCGGCAGGCGGTAGGGGCCGAGCCGGCGGCGGCGGGCCAGCGCCAGGGCGGCGGTCAGGTTCAGGTCGCCCTCCACCTCCTCGTCCAGCGACTCCAGCGCGCGGTCGGCCTCGTCGCGGCCGATGCCCTTGGCGGACAGCTTCTCGCGGATGGCGCGGGTCGAGGTGCCGCGGCGGTGCAGGCTGGCCGCGCGCATCTCCGCGTAGGCCGCGTCGTTCAGCAGGCCGCTGCGCAGGTAGCGGGCGATCAGGTCCTCGACCCAGCGCGCCCCCTCCGCCGGATCGGTGCCGTGGGCCTGGGCGGAGCGGTCGACCTTGCGCATCAGCACGCGGCGCAGGCTGGCCGAGGAGCTGGCGAAGCGCTGGAGATAGTGCAGGGCCGCGTTCTCCAGATACTGGGCGGTCACGAGGCGCGGCGGCTTGCGGGCCGGCGGCTGGTCGCGGGTCATGGCTGTCTCCCGTCCGGGGGCGGTTGCCGGAACGGGCGGCGCGCCCTAAAGTCCGGTCCATTCCTGTTGATCGTGGTGCGATGACTCATCCTCTCCCTCCCATGCCCCGCCAGGTCGGCGCCGTCAACTGGGTCGGCCTGTGGACCCTCTACGCGCGCGAGGTGCGCCGGTTCCTGAAGGTGCACCAGCAGACCGTCTGGGCGCCCGTGGTCACCACCCTGCTGTTCTACGCCGTCTTCGCGCTGGCGCTGGGCGGTGCGGTGCGGATGATCGGGACGGTGCCCTATCTGGAGTTCCTGGCCCCCGGCCTGATCATGATGGCGATGGCCCAGAACGCCTTCGCCAACACCTCCTCCTCCGTGGTGATCGCGAAGGTCCAGGGCAACATCGTCGACATCCTGATGCCGCCGATGGCCCCGCTGGAGCTGGTCTTCGGCTTCGTCATGGGCGGGGTGACGCGCGGCCTGCTGGTCGGGCTGGTCACCGGGCTGGCGATCTGGGCCTTCGTGCCGATCCGCATCGCCCATCCGGAGTTCGTGATCTTCCACGCCCTGATGGCCTCCATGCTGCTGTCGCTGCTCGGGCTGGTCGGCGGCATCTGGTCGGAGAAGTTCGACAACATCGCGGCGGTGACCAACTTCGTGGTGACGCCGCTGTCCTTCCTGTCCGGCACCTTCTATTCGGTGGAGACGCTGCCGCCGGTCTTCTGGTGGATCGCCCATTTCGACCCGTTCTTCTACATGATCGACGGCTTCCGCTACGGCTTCATCGGGCGGTCGGACGGCACGCTGGGGATCGGGATTCTCGTCATGCTGGCCGTGAACGGCGGCTTGTGGTGGCTGGCTTGGCGCATGCTGAAGACGGGCTACAAGCTGAAGGCGTAAATCCGCCGGAATTCGGCCGAATTCAGCCGGTCGGCGTAGCCAATCCGTTGACAGGCTGAAGTGACATCTTGATATTCGACGGTTCCCGGCGGGCGAGGGTGTCCGCCGGGCTTTCCTCATTCGGAGGCTTTCGCTGTGATTCCGGTCGTCATGCCCACATATGCCCGCGCCGACATCGTGTTCGAGCGCGGCGAAGGTCCGTATCTGTACGCGACCGACGGGCGACGATTCCTCGACTTCGCCGCCGGTGTGGCGGTGAACGTCCTCGGCCACGCGAATCCCTATCTGGTCGAGGCGCTGACCGCCCAGGCCCACAAGCTCTGGCACACCTCCAACCTGTTCCGGGTCGCCGGGCAGGAGAGCCTCGCCAAGCGGCTGACCGACGCCACCTTCGCCGACACCGTGTTCTTCACGAACTCGGGCGCCGAGGCGTGGGAGTGCGGCGCCAAGCTGATCCGCAAATACCATTACGAGAAGGGCGACAAGGCCCGCACCCGCATCATCACCTTCGAGCAGGCCTTCCACGGCCGCACGCTGGCCGCGGTGTCGGCGGCGCAGCAGGAGAAGCTGATCACGGGCTTCGGCCCGCTGCTCGACGGCTTCGACCTCGTGCCCTTCGGCGATCTGGAGGCGGTGCGCAACGCCGTGACCGAGCGGACCGCCGGCATCTGCCTGGAGCCGATCCAGGGCGAGGGCGGCATCCGCGCCGGCTCGGTGGAATTCCTGCGCGGGCTGCGGGAAATCTGCGATGAGCACGGGCTGCTGCTGTTCCTGGACGAGATCCAGTGCGGCATGGGCCGCACCGGCAAGCTGTTCGCCCATGAATGGGCCGGCATCGCGCCGGACGTCATGGCGGTGGCCAAGGGCATCGGCGGCGGCTTCCCGCTGGGCGCCTGCCTTGCCACCGAGAAGGCGGCGTCGGGCATGACCGCCGGCACCCACGGTTCGACCTACGGTGGCAACCCGCTGGCCACCGCGGTCGGCAACGCCGTGCTGGACAAGGTGCTGGAGCCCGGCTTCCTCGACCATGTGCAGCGCATCGGCGGCCTGCTCCAGGGCCGTCTGGCCGGGCTGGTGGCCGGGAACCCGTCGGTCTTCACGGGCGTGCGCGGCCAGGGGCTGATGCTCGGCCTCGCCTGCGGCCCGGCGGTCGGCGACGTGGTGGCGAAACTGCGCGCCAACGGCCTGTTGTCCGTTCCGGCGGGCGAGAATGTGGTTCGGCTGCTGCCGCCGCTGAACATCGGCGAGGCCGAGGTGGAGGAGGCCGTGGCCATCCTCGCCAAGACCGCCAAGGAGCTGGTGTGATGCCCGCCGTTCGTCATTTCCTCGACATTGATCGGCTGGACAAGGCGACCCTGCGCCAGATCCTCGCCATGGCCGCGACCATCAAGAAGGACATCCCGGCCTACCGCTCGCTGTTCGCAGGCCGCACGCTGGCGATGATCTTCGAGAAGCCGTCGACCCGCACCCGCGTCTCCTTCGAGGTCGGCATGCGCCAGCTCGGCGGCGACGTGGTGGTGCTGAAACCCGACGACATGCAGCTCGGCCGCGGCGAGACCATCGGCGACACCGCCCGCGTGCTGTCCCGCTACGTGGACGCGGTGATGGTCCGCACCATGGGCGAGGAGCGCGTGCAGGAGCTGGCCGAGTTCGCCTCGGTGCCGATCATCAACGGCCTGACCGACCAGTCGCACCCCTGCCAGATCATGGCCGACGTGATGACCTTCGAGGAGCATCGCGGCCCCATCGAAGGGCGCACGGTGGCCTGGATCGGCGACGTGAACAACGTGGCGGTCAGCTGGGTCCATGTGGCGGTGCGCCTCGGCGTGGAGATACGCCTCGGCTGCCCGGAGATCTACGGCCCGGCGCCGGAGCTGCTCGACTGGGTGAAGCGCGAGGGCGGGCGGATCACCGTCACCACTTCGCCGGAGGAGGCCGTGCGCGGCGCCGACTGCGTGGTCACCGACGCCTGGGCCTCGATGCACAACACCGACGTGGACGAGCGGGCGGCGATCCTGTCGCCCTATCAGGTGAACGAGGCGCTGATGGATCTCGCCGCCCCCGACGCCCTGTTCATGCACTGCCTGCCCGCCCACCGCGGGGAGGAGGTGACCGACGGGGTGATCGACGGCCGGCACTCGGTCGTCTGGGACGAGGCGGAAAATCGCCTGCACGCCCAGAAGGCCATACTGGCATGGTGCCTCGGCGCCACTATTTAAGAGCACTTGGGGCTGAGAGCCCTTGGAATTGGAGTCATGGCCCGGCGCCGCCCCCCGCGATGAGCGGGATGGCGGCGCCGGGCCATGGCCTGTCGTAACTTCGAGGACATCATGGACGATCCTTCCGTCCAACCGATCACCGACGATCTCGTTCTGCCTTTCCAGATCGAGGCGTCGCGCCTGCGCGGCCGCATGGTGAAGCTGGGCCCCGCGCTGGACGAAATCCTGACCCGCCACGCCTATCCGGAGCCGGTCGCCCGCTTCCTGGCCGAGACGATGACGCTCGCCATGCTGCTGTCCAGCATGTTGAAGTACGACGGCATCTTCACGCTCCAGACCAAGGGCGACGGGCCGGTCCGGCTGATGGTGGCAGACATCACCTCGGTCGGCGACATCCGCGCCTACGCCCAGTTCGACGAGGAAGCCCTGGCCAAGGCCGCCGACGACGTGGCGATCGCCCCGGCGCCGGCCCTGCTCGGCAAGGGCCACATCGCCTTCACCGTGGACCAGGGGCCGAACACCGAGCGCTACCAGGGCATCGTCGAGCTGTACGGCAAGACGCTGGCCGACTGCGTGCAGCATTACTTCCGCCAGTCGGAGCAGATCGACACCGGCCTGACCGTGTCGGTGGACCAGGAAACCCTGCCGGACGGCAGCAAGGGCGCCTGGCGGGCCGGCGGCATCATGATCCAGCGCCTGCCGCAGGACGCCACGGAGAAGGTGCTCGGCTCCGGCGACGAGGACGCGTGGCGCCGCGCCATGGTCCTGCTGTCCAGCACCACCGGCGACGAGCTTCTCGACCCGGAACTGCCGGCCCGCGACCTGCTGTTCCGCCTGTTCCACGAGGACGGCGTGCGGGTGTGGCAGCCCAAGGCCCTGCGCTTCGGCTGCCGCTGCTCGCGCGAGCGGGTGTCGGACATGCTGTCCAGCCTGCCGCGGGACGAGGTGCAGAGCCTGAAAATCGACGACGGGCGGGTCGAGGTGGTCTGCCAGTTCTGCTCCACCGCCTACCACTTCGACGACGCGGACCTCGATCGGGTCTACGGGACGGCGAAGTAGGGGCTCCAGGTTCCGGATGCGCTTGGGAAACGGCGCGGCTATAGTGCCGCGCCGTTTTTCCGTCTCACCGGAGCGATCATGCCCACCCGCCGTTTCGTTCTCGCCGCCGCTCTCGCCACCGTGGCCCTGACGGCCTGCCAGAGCACGCCGCCGCGTCCGGCGGCCCGACCCATCGACTATTCCAACTTCGGCCCGATCGTGCTGAGCGCGGGCGGCGTCGACGTGGTGGACGCCCACCGTCCGGCCGGCACCACCGTCGACCAGCGCATCCCCCTGCCGCCCGCCGAGGCGGTGCGCCGCTGGGCCAACGAGCGGCTCCAGGCCGCGGGCGGGCCGGGCCGCGTCCGCGTCACCATCCGCGACGCCAGCATCGTCGAGGTGCAGCTTCCCAAGACCGGCGGGGTGAAGGGCTACTTCACCAACGATCAGGCCCAGCGCTACGACGGGCGGATCGAGGTCGAGGTCAGCGGCGAACTGCCCGGCGAGTCGACCTTCCGCGGCATGACCAAGGCGACGGTGACCCACTCCACGACGGTGCCGGAGAACATCTCGGTGGCCGACCGCGAGGCGACCCTGCAGGACCTCGTCCGCCGCATGATGGACGACCTGAATGCCCGGCTGGACGCCGGCATCCGCAAGGATCTGGCGCCGATGGTGCGGCGGTAGGGTTCGGCGCGTCCCCGGCAAACCCAGAGCGGGCCTGCTGTTGCGTCGCCGCATCAGGCAAAGCCTGCGGCCGGCCGCTCC
>NZ_JAUQTX010000099.1:0-21952 GCF_059803775.1 Azospirillum sp. UFLA03-27
GGGCTCGGAGATGTGTATAAGAGACAGAGACCGGCCACCGCGAAGAAGGCCATCGCCTCCGGCGGGACGCTGCCGTCGGCCATCGCGCCGCGCACGCAGGCCAGCAACTCGTCGATCTCCATGTCCGGTGCCCGCCCACCCAGCGTCCGCCATCCGTCGGACAGGCGCAGCGCGGCGGCCAGCGTGTCCACGTCCGTGCCGTCCAAGGGGCGCAGAGCGGTGACTCCACCGGGAATCGCCAGGGTGCTGGCGGCGCGCATGCGATGCGTGTTGGCCTCCTCCAGAAACAGGGCGAGAGCCCCGGGGCTGGTGCGCATCGCGTCGAGGACGGTCAGCGACCGCTCACGCAAGGTTTCGGCCCAGTCCACCATCTCCGGCGAGGCGAGGACGCGGTCCAGGGCGCCATCGGCCAGCCGGTTCTCCAGGCGGGTCTGCACGGTGACCGGCAGGTCGTCCATGCGCCGCGACAGCGCGGGCCACCAGCCGGCGGTGTCGATGACGCGAATGCAGCCGGGCAACGGATCCGGAATGCAGAGCAGGAGCGGATCGCGCAGCATCACCGGTTCCAGCCAACGCGCCCACAGGCGGCGCGTGTGGGCGCGGCGGCGGCTGGACAGCAGGCTGAGCAGCATGGCGCGCATGGGCGGGCTGCCCGGCCGCTCCGCGGCCCGCAACGAACCGGTTCGGTGATCGAAGCGCGACAGGAACCGGCGGAACGCCGCGTACCGGCCGGCGGATGCGCTGTCCGGGTTCGCACCGTTCAGGTCCATGCCGTACAAACTCCCAGCATCGAGGCCGCCGCCTTTGAGGCTGGCGCCTTCAAGGTTGTCGCCCTCGACACTGGCGCCCTTGAGATCGCCACCCTTGAGATCGCGGTTGAGTTCCATGTCCATACGTGGGCCAACTCCCTCGTTCTCGGAGAGTATAAAAGATAAAGGTAATACTTGGGTATTCATCAAAGGGCAGAATCGGCGCCAATTCGCGCTAGATGGCTCTAAAACATCACGTTTTGTGACAATTTGATACGGCTCTGGACGGGCGGGCTTAGGTCTCGTACCGCTTTGGTGCCTTTCCGGTCGGTGATGCGGAACCATCCGGGTAGGTCGTGCGTGGAGGAGGCCATGGGCCAGGATATGGACGAAGGTCTGGACGACGAGCCGCTGTTCGGCCCCGACGACGGGTTCGCCGACGACTCCGCGGCCAACGCCCGACCGGCAGACCCCTGGCCCGTGCTGGTGGTCGACGACGATCCTCAGGTCCACACCATGACCGAGGTTCTGCTGCGCGACTTCGAATTCGAAGGCCGTCCGTTCGAGGTGGTCAGCGCCCTGTCCGCCGCGGCCGCGCGGTCGCTGCTTCTGACGCGCCCGGACATCCCGGTGGCGCTTCTCGATGTGGTGATGGAAACCGACGACGCCGGCCTGCGTCTGGTCCGCTTCATCCGCGAGGATCTCAACAACCACCGCATGCGCATCATCCTGCGCACCGGCCAGCCGGGGCAGGCGCCGGAGCGGGACGTGGTCGTCGCCTACGACATCAACGATTACAAGGCCAAGAGCGAACTCACCGCCCAGCGCCTGTTCACCACGCTGGTCAGCGGGCTGCGGGCGTGGCGCGACATCGTGACCATCGAGCGGCATCGCCAGGGTCTGGAGCGCATCCTCGCCGCCTCGGCCCCGCTGTTCGAAACCCGGTCCATGCGCACGCTGGTCGAGGAACTGGTGGACCAGCTCAGCAAGGTGGTGGACAACAGCGGCGGCGCCGTTCTGGCCTGCCGCATGGTGGATCGCGGCGACGGCAAGACGCGAGCCACCGTGATCGCCGGCTCCAGCCGCTTCGCGCGGTTTATCGGGCGGCCCGCTTCCGACGCGCTGGAGCCCGACCTGACCGCCCAGGTGGTCGCCGCCTTCGAGACGCAGCAGAGCAGTTTCGGATCGGCCCGCTGCATCCTGGCCTTCCGCACGCGGGAGCATGGGACGACGGTCTTCGCCCTGGAGCGGAGCGAGCCCTATCGCGAGGACGACCACCGGCTGCTGCAGCTGTTCTGCGCCCGCGTCATCATCGGCTTCGACAATGTGTGCCTGTATGAGGATCTGGTCGCGCTGAACCAGTCGCTGGAGCGGCGTGTTAGTGAGCGGACGGCCGAGCTGGCCGCCAACCAGGCCGCACTGGTCGCCGCCAAGGAGCGGGTGGAGCGTGCGCTGGAGGCGGAACTGGTCGCCCGCGAGCAGCAGCGCCAGTTCGTCACCATGGTCAGCCACGAATTCCGCACCCCGCTGGCCATCATCGACAGCGCGGCCCAGATGCTGACCCTGCGGGCGGAGCGGGAAACCCCGGAATCGTTGGAGCGGCTGCGCGTCATCCGCAGCAGCGTGCAGCGCCTGACCGGACTGATCGACACGCATCTGACCGACGAGCGGCTCCAGGCCGGGACGCTGAAGGTGCAGCGGGCGGAGGTCGATCTGCCGGCGCTGCTGCGTTCGGTGACCGAACCCTTCCGCACCGCCTATCCCGGGTGCGACTTCCGCCTCGATCTTGACCGTCTGCCGCCCATGGTGATGGCCGACGGGCATCTGCTGGGAATGCTCTTCAACAACCTGCTGAACAACGCCTTCAAATATTCGGATGGCGACTGCCGCGTCACGGCGAGCGGGTGGGCCGAGGGAAGCGTGGCGGTGGTGGAGGTGGCCGACCAGGGGCGCGGCATTCCACAGAACGAGCTGCCCCTGCTGTTCGAGCGGCATTACCGGGGGGCCGGTTCCGCCGGGGTGCCGGGAACGGGAATCGGTCTGCACACGGTGCGGCAGATCATCCTGCTGCACGGCGGATCGATCACCGCGGAAAGCACGGTCGGGCAGGGCAGCGTCTTCCGCGTCCGCCTTCCCGTGAAGGGCTGAATCCGCAACGCCGGGCTGCCGATGTGCGCCGCGATATTCCTTCCAGCGCAGCGGGCGGAAATGTAACGTGTTCATAACAAGGCCGACGCGATCTCCGGATGCGGTCCGGGACGTTCAGACGCAACAGGCGGCCTCGTCGCACTCCAACGGAAGAACCGTGGACTCCACCATGCTCGCTCAGCAATATGCCGGGATCAAACGGGACCTTGACGAGAAGGGCATCATCTTCTCGTTCAGTGGCTATCTGTCCGAGGGGATACTCTATTCCCTGGGAGAGGCGTTGCGGGAAAAGATGACGTTGGAGGACACCGACGGCCCGACGGTCCGCCGGGTCTTCGCCGTCTTCGTCGAGCAGATGCAGAACATCATCCGCTACTCGGCCGAAAAGGTGACCGGCGCCCGCGAGAAGCCGGTCGAGCTGAGCGCCGGCATGGTCACCATCGGCATGGAAGGCGGGAAGGTCTTCATCGTCTGCGGCAACACCGTGTACAACGCCGACGTGCCGCGCCTGCGCGAGCGGCTGGAGTATCTCAAGGGCTTGGACAAGGACGCGATCAAGACCTATTACCGGGAGCAGCTGCGCGAAACCCCGGAAGAGGGCGCGCGGGGCGCCAACATCGGGCTGATCGAGATCGCGCGCCGCGCCAGCGAACCCATCGAGTACGACTTCCTCGAAATGGACGAGGGCAAGAGCTTCTTCTGCCTTAAGGCTCGGATCTGAAAGCGGCTTGTGGACATCCGGACGACCATGGAATCCCTGAAATTACCCGCGACGGGCCGGACGCCCGAGGTCGATTTCGACTTTGCCCAAGGCGTTCTCCGCCTCAGCGGCGAGTCCTATCCCGACGACGTGGCGACCTTCTTCGGGCCGATCTTCGCAGCGCTCCGCGCCTTCCTGGCCGAAGCGGGCGGCCATCCCATCCGGTTCGACATGGAGCTGCTGTACTTCAACAGCTCCAGCGCGAAGGCGCTGATGAACATCTTTCAGATGCTGGAGACGGCGGCCAGTGAAGGGCGCAGCATTTCCGTCACCTGGTGTTACGAGGAGAACGACGACTCCATGCAGGAGTTGGGCGAGGATTTCTCCGAGGATTTGCATCACGTCGCCTTCACTCTGAAACAGATTCCCGCAGACGAGGCGTCATGACCTTCAACCTCTTCGCCGCCGAGGAGCAGGCCATCGAGCAGGCCCGCCTTCTGGGGGAGAGGCTGGGCGCTGCCGCGCCCGAACTGCGCGCTGATTTCGAGGCGCTGGTGGAGGCGTTCCAGCGCAGCACGCGCGAACAGCGCCGGCTGGTGCGGGTCAGCGACCGGCTGCAGGCGCAGCTCGGCTCTGCCAACCAGGAGCTGGAGCGCCGCCGGCAGGAGGCGGAAACCGCTCTGGCCGACCTGCGCGAGGCGCAGGAGGCGATGGTCCGCGCGGAGAAGCTGGCGTCCCTCGGCGCCTTGGTGGCTGGGGTGGCCCACGAGATCAACACGCCGGTCGGCATTGCCGTGTCCTGCGCGTCGCATCTGTCCGACGCCACGTCGCGGTTGCGCGGGCGTGCCCAGACGGGCGAGCTGAGCAAGGCGGATTTTACCCGCTACGTCGCCACCGCCACGGACACGACGTCGCTGATCCTCACCAATTGCGAGCGGGCGGCCAAGCTGATCGCCAGCTTCAAGCAGGTGGCGGTGGACCGTGCCAGCGCCGAACGGCGCGTCGTGCACCTCAACCGCTACATCCAGGAAACGCTGGTCAGCCTGGAGCCGAAGCTCCGTCAAGGCAAGCACACCATCGCCGTGTCCTGCCCCGACGGGCTGGTGGTGGACACCTATCCGGGCGCCCTGTCGCAGATCCTGACCAATTTCGTGATGAACTCCGTCACCCATGCCTTCGTCGACGCGCAGGGCGCGGACGGGCAGGGCGGAGGCCTGTCGATCACCGTGGACGAGCCGGAGCCCGGCACCGTGCGGCTGGTCTACACCGACGACGGCCGGGGCATTCCGCCGGACCATCTGCCGCGGATCTTCGATCCGTTCTTCACCACCCGACGCGGCGAAGGGGGCAGCGGGCTTGGCCTGCACATCGTGCACAACTTGGCGGTCGGGGCGCTGAAGGGGACGATCTCCGTGGACAGCGCGCCGGGGCGGGGAACACGCTTCGTCCTGACCTTCCCGAAGGACACGCCTGCGGACGACGCATCCGCCTGAACGGCGTCGGAATCCCCGCCGTTCAGATCACCCGGACCGGGGCGGAGAACACGTAGCCCACGCCGTGGACCGACTTGACCGGAGCTGTTTCGCCGATCGCGTTCTCCACCTTGTGGCGCAGGCGCCCGACCACCGTGTCGATGGAACGGTCGTCCGGGTTCCAGCGGCGGTTGTAGAGCGCGACGGAGATCTGGTCGCGGGTCGCCGGCTGACGGGCCTGTCCGGCCAGCAGGGAGACCAGCTTCATCTCCATGCTGGTCAGGCTGACGCGCACGCCCGCCGGGCTGGTCAGCGCCCAGGCCGTGGCGTCCAGAATCCAGCTGCCCTCGTCCATCGCGGGATGGCCGGAGGGTTGCGAGGCCGGCGGAGTGGCGCCGGCGTTGCTCGTCTCCAGACGGCGGAGCAGGGCCTTTGCCTGGGCTTCCAACTCGCGCATCTCGACGGGCTTCACAAGATAGGCGTCGGCCCCCAATTCCAGCCCGACCACCCGGTCCACGGTGGAGCCGCGGGCGGTCACCATGATGATTCCGATGGCGGGATTCTCGCGCAGCCGTGTGGCGATCTTGAACCCGTCCTCCCCCGGAAGATTGACGTCCAGAACAACCAAGGATACCGGGCGTGACGCGATCTGCTCGTCCAGTTCGCGTCCATTCTTCGCTCCGATCGCGTCGAAGCCGCAACTGCGCAGGTACTCGATCATGTCACGTCGCAGAGACGCCTCGTCCTCGACGACAACGATCGTAACGGCCGCCATCCCCTCTGCTCCCCCGTTACCGGTGCTTATTGTTCATAGGGCCGGCGCGGAAACTATATGAAGTCGAATGGTAGGTCGAGTGACTTCGGCCCGCGACGGCCCCCTGCTGCACTATTACGCAATCTTTCGAAGGGTAGTTACGCGATTTCCCACAGGGTGTTCCGCGCCGGGGCCGCGGGATCGCCGGCCAGCCGGACCCGGAAGCCGATCATGGTGATGTCGTCGCGTTGCGGGCGGTCGCCCTGGAAGCCGGACAGGCTGGCTTCGATGCGCTCCTTCTGCCGGTCGAGCGGCAGGGCGCGGCACTCTTCGACCACACCGTGCAGGCGGCGCTTGCCGAAGCTCCGCCCCCGCTCTCCGCCACATTGGTCGGTCAGCCCGTCGGTGCAGATGTAGAAGGTCTGGTCCGGCTGCAGTTCCAGGCTATGGTTCGTGAAGGCCGGGGTGGGGCCGGACGCGCGGTATCCCAGGCTGCGGCGATCGGCGCGGACCTCGCTCAATCCGTCCGGGCCGGCGACGGCCAGGGGCAGGCGGGCGCCGGCATAGACGAGCCGCCGCTGCGCCGGCTGGACGTAGCACAGCGCCAGATCCAGCCCGTTGTCGAATCCGCCTTCCCAGCTTGCCGCGTCACCGTCCTGGTGCAGGGCCGCCCGCACCTTGTCGTCCACCGTGGCGAGCAGCGCGGCGGGGTCGGCGGCGCCCATGCCGTCCACCACGTTGTTCAGCACGGCGCTGGCCGTCATAGTCATGAAGGCGCCGGGGACCCCGTGGCCCGTGCAGTCGGCCACACCGATCAGGAAGCCGCCCTCGACCTCGCGGTAGTAATAGAAGTCGCCGCTGACCACGTCGCGCGGACGCCACAGGACGAAATGCTGGGCCAGCCCGCTGTCCAGGACTTCCGGCTTCGGCAGGATGGAGGACTGGATCAACTGGGCGTAGTTGATGCTGTCCATGATGCGGCGGTTGATGTCGGCCAGCGCCTCCGTCCGCTCCTGGACACGGAACTCCAGCGTCTGGGTGTAGTCCTGGACCGTCTCGGCCATGCGGTTGAAGGTCTTGGTCAGGACGCCGATCTCATCCTCCCGCTCGGTGGCGAGGCGGGCGCCGTAGTCGCCGCGGGAAACCGCCTGGGTCGCCTGGGTCAGCCGCCGCAGCGGACGGAGCACGACGCGGTTCAGCATGACGCTGATGATGGCGATGGCGGTGACCAGGGACAGCAGAAGCAGCCCGACCACCGGCAGCAGCGCCTCCAGCGTGTTGCGGTGGACCTCCTCCGTCGAATAGAGCAGGCGCAGCGTTCCCACCTGCCGGGTCACCCCGTCGCGTCCCCGCAGATCGATGATCTTCTCGACAGTGGTGGAGTCGGCGGAGGTCCTGGGGTCGCCGGACACCGCCATCGGCTCGCTGCGCCCCGGCTCGAAGACGGAGACGGCGAGGATGGCCGGGTCGCGCTCGCGTAGCGAATCGATGATGTTGCGGACTGCGCGGTCGTCGATCTCCCAGATCGGGTTGGCCAGCGCGTCGGTCTGCATGGCAGCGACCAGCTGCGCCCGCTTGGTCAGAGCCGAGACCTGCTGGTGTTCCACGATGTTGGCCGACACGGCCACGGCGACCATCCCAACGGCGGCGGCGGTGACCAGGATGACGCTGCCGATGCGGGTCAGCAGCGAACGGTCGCGCCGTCCAACGGCGAGGGAGCGCAGTTCGGTCACGGGGCGATTCCCTGCCGGGCCCACAGCGCCGGAAGGGCGCCGCTGCGCTCCAGCCGGTCGAGCGTGCCGTTGACCCAGGATGCGCCGATGGGACCGTCGCGCCGGACCAGGATGGTGTGCTCGTAGATCTGGTCGGTGTGGTCGGACACCAGCAGTTGCGGCGCCATGTCGGGATTGGCTTTCAGGAATTGCGCCAGGAAGGAGCGGGTGACGATGGCCAGCGCGGCGCGCCCGGCGGCGACGCTGCGCACATTGCCCTCATGCGTGACGGTCAGCCGGGTGTTGAAGCGCTTCTCCAGGATCTGCGGGTCGGCGGTCATGCCGGCGAAGGCGTAATGATAGCCGAGCCGCCCGAGGATCGTCTTGTCGTCGAGCCGGTCGAAATAGCTCTGGTCCATGCCGGGACCGGCCTTGGCGACGAACACCTCCGCGTCGCGCAGGAACACCCGCGAGGCCTCCACGGGGCGCCCCTTCCAGCCCCAGGCGAGGCTTTCGAAGGCGATCATGTCGAAGCGGCCCCGCTCCATGTCCTCGTAGCGCCGCTGGGGGGAGGTGCGGACCAATTCGAATCGGAAGTCGCTCTGCTCCGCGTTCAGCAGGTCGAGCAGGGCCTGCGTGACGCCGCCGCCGGACTCGGTGACGTAGGGGGGGAACTCGTAGCCACCGACCTTGACGGTCACCGGAGCGGTTGCGGACTCGGCGGGTGCGGATTCGGCCGTCGCGGCAAGGCCGGACGACGGCAGGCCGCCCGCCGTCAGTCCGGCGAGCGCCAAGGCCAGTATCGTCCGGCGGGCAACCGCTTTTGCCATCCTCAGCCCCGATGCTGTTCGCAAAGCCGTGCGAAAAATCCACGGCATTTTACCAATGTATGCGCGTATGCAGCAATGTTTGTCGTTGAATGTGAACGAGAAATTTCGCCGTCACGCCGCTGCCGTTTCCCGTTCTTCCTCGGCCAGCGCGCCGATCTCCTCGCCGCTCAGCGTCTCGCGCTCCAGCAGGGCGGCGGTGATCCGCTCCAGCGCGGCGCGGTCGGCGGCCAGGATGCGCCGGGCGCGCTCCATTCCCTCGTCGGTGATGCGGCGCACCTCCTCGTCGATGCGCCAGGCGGTGCGTTCCGAGCGCACGACGGCGGGGTCGTTGCCGGCGTGGGCGACATATCCGATGGCGTCGCTCATGCCCCAGGCGGTGACCATGCGGCGGGCGAGGTCGGTGGCGGCGCGGAAATCGGCCTCCGCCCCGGTGGTGACGGCGTCCGGGCCGAAGACCAGATCCTCCGCCGCCCGCCCGGCCATGGCGACGGCGATGTCGGCCAGCAGCTTGGCGCGCGACACCGACACGCGGTCACCCTCCGGCAACCGCACCACCATGCCCAGGGCGCGGCCGCGCGGGATGATCGTGGCCTTGTGGATGGGGTCGGCCTCCGGGCAGCGGATGGAGACCAGCGCGTGACCGGCCTCGTGATAGGCGGTCAGGCGTCGCTCGTGGCTGGAGAGGGCGAGGCTGCGCCGCTCGTTGCCCATCAGGACACGGTCCTTCGCCGCCTCGAAATCGGCCATGCCGACGATGACGCGCCCGTTGCGCGCGGCGGACAGGGCGGCCTCGTTGGTCAGGTTGGCCAGCTCCGCGCCGGAGAAGCCGGGGGTGCCCCGCGCCACCGTGCGGACGCAGACGTCGGGGGCGAGGTGCAGCCGGCCGGTGTGGACGCCCAGGATGGCCTCGCGCCCGGCCACGTCGGGCAGCGCGACATGGATGTGGCGGTCGAAGCGGCCCGGCCGGGTCACGGCGGGGTCCAGCATCTCCGCGCGGTTGGTCGCGGCGATCACCACCACCTCGCCGCCGCCCGCGCCGCCGTTCACGATCCCGTCCATCTCGACCAGGAGCTGGTTCAGGGTCTGCTCCCGCTCCGAATGGGAGTTGGATTCGCCGCGCTTGCCGGCCAGGGCGTCGACCTCGTCGATGAACAGCAGGCAGGGGGCGGCGGCACGCGCCGTCTTGAAGACGTTGCGCACCCGTGCGGCGCCCAGCCCGACGAACATCTCCACGAAGTCGGAACCGGAGACGGTGAAGAAGGGCACCCCGGCCTCGCCGGCCGCGGCCTTCGCCAGCATCGTCTTGCCGGTGCCCGGCGGGCCGACCAGCAGGATGCCCTTGGGCACGCGGGCGCCGGCCATCGCGAAGCGGCGCGGGTCGCGCAGGAACTCAACGGTCTCGCGAAGCTCGTCCTTCGCTTCGTCCACCCCGGCGACGTCGGCGAAGACGGTGCCGGTGTCGCGCGGGCGGACGCGGGTGGCGCGGCTGCCGCCGAGGAACTGCCCGCCGCTGAGCAACAACGCGCCGACCAGCAGGCCGATCACCAGGAAGGGGGCCAGCTTCTCCAGGACGGAGACGGTACCGGAGACCAGCCCGCCGGCCTCCTCCTCGAAGGCGATGGCGATCTTCCGGCCGCGCAGCTCCTTCAGCAGGTCGTCGGTGACCGGAACGACGGCGCGCAGCCGCTGGCCGTCCGGCGTGACGGCGTGCGCCCCGTCGCCGCGGAAGGTGACCGATACGATGTCCCCCCGTTCGGCCGCCGCCACCAAGTCGCTGTAGGTCGCGACCTCCTCGGCGCCGTCACGCGCATAGTCGGTCCAGGCCGCGAAGGCGAACCAGCCAAGCAGAAGCGCAGCAACAACGGCAGCGGCGGTCAGGTACTTTTTCGGGATCGGCGGCATGGCGTCCTACGAAGGCGGTGAAAACCGTTTCCGGCACATCACCATCATTGATGAAGGCGCCACCGCCCCGCATCAACCGCATTCGGTCCAGGACTTTTCTTTGACCCAAAAGTAAGGAGAGGGTTAACGGCCCGGAGTCACTCCAGGCCGGCCTTCTTGCGCACGTCGTAGCTGCGCGTCCGGGACCATTCCTCCATGAACTTCACCAGCTCCGCGTCGGGCGGGTCGGGAAGGACGACCTTCAGCTTCACATACTGGTCGCCGGCCTGCTTGGTCGCTTGGTTCATCACGCCCTTGCCGCGAAGCCGCAGAGTGGAACCGGTGTTGGCCCCCGGCTGGATCTTCAGCGCGACCGGGCCGCTGACGGTGGGCACGCGGATGGTGGCACCGAGAACCGCCTCGTTCAGCGTGATCGGCACCTCGACATGGATGTCGGAGCCCTGGCGGGTGAAGAAGGGGTGGGCCTCGACATGGACCTCGACGATGGCGTCGCCGGCTCCGAAGCCGCCGGCGCCGGGAAGTCCCTGGCCCTTCAGCCGCAGCTTCGCCTGATCCTCCGTCCCCGGCGGAACGGCGACGTCGATGCTCTTGCCGTTGGACAGGCTGATGCGCCGCTTGGTGCCCTGCGCCGCTTCGATGAAGGGCACGGAGACCGAATAGTTGATGTCGCTGCCGCGCGACCGCGAGCCGCCGCCGGCAGCCCCACCCGCGGCGCCGCCACCGGGCCCGCCGCGCCTGCGCCCGCCGCCGAACAGGTCGGAGAACCAGTCCTCGCCGCCGAAGAAGGAATCGTCGCCCGCGCCACCACCGGCCCCGCTGTAGGCGCGGCTGCGCCCGGCGTTGGCGCGGGAGCGGCCGCCGAAGCCGTGATGCCGCTCCTGGCCGGAGGGGTCGATCTCGCCGCGGTCGAAGCGGGCGCGCTTGTCGGAATCGGACAGCAGCGTGTAGGCCGCCGAGATTTCCTTGAAGCGCTCCTCGTTCGCGGCGTTGCCGGGCTTCAGGTCGGGATGGAACTCCTTGGCGAGCTTGCGGTACGCCTTCTTGATGTCGTCGGCGCTCGCGGAGCGGGGGAGGCCGAGGATTTGATAAGGGTCACGCATGCTTTCCACGGACAGAGTTATTCCACCCCGAAGCCCGGGGATAAGGCATTACGAATTGGCGACGATCTTCCACGTACCGTCGGCCTGTTTGCAAGCGGTTCCGTAGGCCAATTCGGTCTGGCTCTTTGTGGTTACCGTTTGGTGGAACTCACGGCAATACTGACCGGCGTTGTTGTAGCCCTCACGCGTCGTGGTCAGCGAGCCGTAATGGCCCGTCGCCGGGTTGGTCCAGCCGATCTTGTCGCCGACCGGGGCGGAGTAGGCGCGCTTGGCCGCGGTCTCGGCCGCGGCCGCGTCCGACGGCTCGATCGCGGCGCCGCCGATGAAGGCGCCGAGCAGCGGGCCGGTGCCCGAAGAGGCGACCTTGCCCGACGCGTTGCCATAGGTCGACGAGATCCGGCCGCCGACGGTCTCCGCGTTCTTGGTGGCTTCCTTGGAGGTGCTGACGCAACCCGCAAGCAGGGCGATCGCCATCGCCGCCGGGACGAGCTTCTTCACGAACATCGATGCTGCCTCGAAAGGTTGGGAGCCGGCATGCCTTGCTTCTGGCGCACCGGTGGACACTCATATATGCGAGGCTGTCCTGTCTGTGAATTGGGCATATTTGTGAACTGGGAAGACGCCGCGACCGGCGCCGAAACCCAACGTTGAAACCATGGGCCTACGGCCGCGCGACGAGGGGACAATGAGCGAATCCAACGACCGGGACCCGTATGCCCTGTTCCAGGACTGGATGGCCGAGGCCACCCGCAGCGAAATCAACGATCCCAACGCCATGGCGCTGGCCACCGCGGACGCGCAGGGGGCACCGTCGGTGCGCATGGTGCTCCTGAAGGGCGTCGATCCGCGCGGATTCGTCTTCTACACCAACACCGAGAGCCGCAAGGGCGAGCAGCTTCTGGCCAACGCCAACGCCGCTCTGTGCTTCCATTGGAAGACTCTGAAGCGGCAGGTCCGCGTCGAGGGCGCGGTGGAACAGGTGTCCGACGCGGAAGCCGACGCTTATTTCGAAAGCCGTCCGCGGGAAAGCCGCATCGGCGCCTGGGCGTCGCAGCAGTCGCGCCCCCTGGAGGGCCGCTTCGAGTTGGAGAAGCGGGTCGCCCAGTTCGCCGCCAAGTTCGGCCTGGGCGCCGTTCCCCGCCCGCCGCACTGGACCGGATTCCGCATCCTGCCGCGGCGAATCGAGTTCTGGCAAGACCGCCCCTTCCGCCTGCACGAGCGGACGTTGTACCTGCGCGAGGGCGACCCGGCGGCGCAGGAGCCGGCGCGCTGGACGACGGACCGTCTTTTCCCGTAAAGGACCGATGCCGTCATCACATAAGAAGACGCTCATGAGCGAAGCGCGTTCGCACCGGCTGCGCCGGTACGCCACCTACGCCAGCGTGTCGGTGTCGCTCACGCTGATCCTGGCGAAGCTGGCGGCCTATCTGGCCACCGACTCGGTCAGCATCCTGTCGTCGCTGATCGATTCCAGCACGGACATGCTGGCGTCGGTGGTGACGTTGCTGGGGGTGCGGACGGCGCTGCGCCCGCCGGACGAGGCGCACCGCTTCGGCCACGGCAAGGCGGAGGCGCTGGCCGCGCTGGCCCAGGCCGCCTTCATCGGCGGCTCCGCCCTGTTCCTGACCATCGAGGCGGTGCGCCGTTTCATCACCCCGCAGCCGGTGGGCGAGGGGGCGGTGGGCATTGCCGTGATGCTGCTGTCGATCCTGCTGACTGCCGGCCTGATCACCTTCCAGCGCCATGTGGTGACGGCCACCGGCTCGGTCGCGGTGGGGGCGGACCGGCTGCATTATTCCGGTGACCTGCTGATGAACGCGGCGGTCATCCTGGCGATCCTGCTGACGGGATGGACGGGCATCAGCGCCTTCGATCCGCTGTTCGGTCTGGGCATCGCCGCCTATCTGCTCTTCGGCGCCCGCAAGGTCGCCAGGGAGGCGCTGAACGTCCTGATGGATCGGGAACTGCCGGCGGAGGAGCGGGAGCGCATCGCGGCGCTGGTGATGGTGCAACCGGATGTCGCGGGGATGCACGACCTGCGCACCCGCAGCTCCGGCGTCGGCGCCTTCATCGAACTTCATCTGGAACTCGACCCGTCGCTGTCGGTCGCCAGGGCACACGACATCACCGACCGGGTGGAGCACCGCCTGAAGGAAGCCTTCCCTGGTGCCGAGGTCCTGATTCACCAGGAACCTGCCGGATTGCAGGACGAGCGGCTGGACCATCGCATCGCCGACGGACGCGTCGTCGAGGACGATGCGGATTGACGCTTTCTCCGCCTTCGGTTGCGATCGGGTTACCGGCGCGCAATAATTGAGCATATTGCCTTTTAGAATGACCCTTCCTCCGTTGCGCAATTGTAAGGGTTCGGTAATAATTGCATTGGATTTTAGCGCTCTGCGCATTCTTGTGAAACGGATGGCGGGAAAATGGACAGTGCGTTCGGCGGCCGCTCTCATCTGATCGCGGACATTGCCACCGAAGCGGGCAATCTCGGCATCGAGATCGCGGACATCGCGGGCCATGTGGAGGAGGTCAACGGCCGCCTCGGCCATCAGGCCAACGTTTTCGCGCAGTTGCGCGGCACCGGGAACAAGATGTCGGAGAGCACGCAGCGCATCTCCGCCGCCGCGACCGTGGCGCGTTCCGTGACCGAGCAGGCCCGGCAGGAGGTCGAATCCTCCCACGACCGGGTGCAGCGCTCCATGGACGACATCCATGCCCTCGTCGCCGCGGTGGGGGGAATCGAGGGCCAGATCGCCGGCCTTCAGGAAGCGCTCGACCGCGTGGGCCGGGTTGCCAAGGAGATCTTCGTCATCGCCAAGCAGACCAACCTGCTGGCGCTCAACGCCACCATCGAGGCGGCCCGCGCAGGCGAGGCCGGGCGCGGCTTCGCCGTGGTGGCGAACGAGGTGAAGGCCCTGTCCAAGAAGACCAGCGAGGCGACGACGGAGATCGACGCCACGCTGAAGTATCTCAACGACCAAGCGCAGCGCCTGATGGCCGAAAGCGCGTCCAGCGCCAGCAAGGCCCGCGCGGTCAGCGAAGGCACCACCGCCATCGGCGCCGTCATCGAGACCGTCGGCCGGGCCATGTCGGAACTGAACGGCGAGACCGACAAGATCGACTCGGCCTCCTCCGAGATCGGCGCCAACTGCGAGGAGCTGCAGCACGAGATCGACGACCTCGCGGTCGGCGTGCAGCTGTCCAGCGACAATCTGGCCCAGGCGCGCGACCGCGTGAACACACTGGTCGGCATGAGCGAGCGGCTGATCGGCATCACCGCCGAGCTGGACGTGGAGACGGTGGACACGCCGTTCATCCGGCTGGTTTGCGACGCCGCGTCGCGCATCTCCGCCGATTTCGAGGATGCGATGGCGCGCGGCGAGGTTCGCGAAGGCGACCTGTTCGACAGCAATTACCAGCCCATTCCCGGCTCCAACCCGCAGCAGCACATGACCCGCTTCACGGAGTTCTGCGACCGCGTGCTGCCGAGGGTGCTCGACTCGCTGCTCGGGCAAAGCGAACGCATCGTCTTCTGCGTGGCGGTCGACTCCAACGGCTATCTGCCGACCCACAACCGCCGGTTCAGCCAGCCCCAGGGTGCCGACCCGACGTGGAACGCGGCCAACTGCCGCAACCGCCGCATCTTCAACGACCGGGTCGGTCTGGCCGCGGGGCGCAGCACGAAGCCGTTCCTTCTTCAGACCTACCGGCGCGACATGGGGGGCGGTCAATACGCCCTGATGAAGGACGTGTCCGCCCCGATCACGGTGCGCGGGCGCCATTGGGGCGGGCTGCGTCTGGCCTACAAGGTCTGAACCGGTATCCGCATACGGGGGGATGACATTGCGCCGCAGGGGACGGCGCAATTCCGGTTGGCATTCCGTGTTGCGGATTTATGATTGCGTCGATTCAATGCCGCTCGGGTGGGTAGCGGATGATTGAGCGAGCCGACGAGTGGCTGTTCGGTCGTCCTTGGGGGAGTCGTCACCGATAATCCTTGGAGGTGATGTTCATGCCCGAGCGTATCGTGGCGTTGTCGCGCGCGGTGTCCGATCATGCCACGCGCAAGATGGATGAGATCCAGGCCGTTACGAACACGACCAAGATCCTGGCGCTCAACGCCCTGATCGAGGCGATGCGCGCCGGGGAGGCCGGACGCGGCTTCGCCGTGGTGGCGCAGGAGGTGAAGGCCATCTCCGAGCGGATCACCGGCATCGGTGGGGAACTGCGAGCCCAGATGGCGGTGCAGACCGACGAGTTGAACACGCTCGGCAATCGCCTGGTCTCGCAATTGCGCGGCGGGCGTCTGGCCGATCTGGCGCTCAACATGATCGACATCATGGACCGCAATTTGTACGAGCGGTCCTGCGATGTGCGGTGGTGGGCCACCGACAGCGCCGTGGTGGATTGCGCCGCCGATCCGTCCGAGGCCAACCGGCGCCACGCGGCGCAGCGGCTGGGCGTCATCCTGGGCGCCTATACGGTCTATCTCGACCTCTGCGTCGTCGATGCCAGGGGCGTGGTTCTGGCGACCGGACGGCCTGACCGCTACCGCCGCGCCGTAGGCAGTTCGGTGGCGTCCGAACCCTGGTTCCGCGAGGCCATGGCGACCCGCAGCGGCACCGAGTTCGCGGTGGCCGACATCGGCACCAGCGATCTGCTGGACCGTGCGACCGTCGCCACCTATGCGACGGCCATCCGGGCCGGCGGGGAGGAGAACGGCCCCGTCATCGGCGTGCTGGGGATATTCTTCAATTGGCAGAATCAATCCCAGGGCGTGGTCGACTCCGTCCGCCTGACCGACGAGGAGCGCTCGCGGACGCGCTGCCTTCTGGTGGACAGCCGTCTCCGTGTGATCGCCGCGTCCGACCGCAGGGGTGTTCTGACGGAGAGCTTCGCCTTGCGCACCGGAGGCCACGGGCACGGCAGCTACTCCGACGAGCAGGGGCGCGTGGTGGGTTTCGCCGTGACTCCCGGCTATGAAACCTACAAGGGGCTCGGCTGGTTCGGTGTGATCGTCCAGAGTTCGGTCAGTTCGTGCAAATAGGCGTGTCGTATTGCAGCAATTCGATTCTTTTGAACGTCCCGCCTGAAATGTTGGCGAAACACCCCTGTGGTGCAGTTGAAGCACGGAAAGGTGTTTCGCATGCAGGCTCTCAGGCAAATCGTGACCGTACCGGAACAGGAAGACGACCTCGTCGCGGAGGCGATCCGCGACGTGCTTGTGGCGGACGTCATCGATCAGGCCACCAAAGACCGGCTGGTGGATGGGCTGACCGTTCTGAAAGCCGGGCTGGACTGCCCCGACACCGGCTGCACCGGCTGCTATCACCGCCGGTCTTGTGAACGCCTCATCGAAAGCATCCTGTGGACCAGCTGACGATCCTTCGGCTGACCCAGGTCATCGGCTCGGTCCAATCCGGAAGGGGGCGGGCTCCCTCTTTGGAACCGGTCGGGCTGTGACGGTCGTCACCGCGTAAACCGAAAACCATGCTAAAATGCCGTCTTAACGGTTCCCGCCCGCAGGCTTGGTGTGGCGTGGTGATCCGGAGATCGGTGTCTCGAGGTCGGTATGGGCTTTTCGGTGACCTTCTGGGGGGTTCGGGGCACGGTCCCTTGCCCGCTGCCGTCCCATATGGGCTTCGGCGGCAACACGAGTTGCGTGGAGGTGCAGGCGGGCGACCAGCGCATCGTGATCGACGCCGGCACCGGCATCCGCATGCTCGGAAAGCGCCTGCTGAAGGAGGGCGCCGCCGAGGCGACGCTGCTGATGAGCCACACCCATCTCGACCACATCTGCGGCTTTCCCTTCTTTGCCCCGGCCTACAGCAAGGGCTTCCACCTGCGCATCGTCTCCGGCCATCTGAAAGGCAATCCGGGCATCGAAGCGGCCATGGCGCGGCAGATGGAGCGTCCCCTGTTCCCGGTGCCGATGCGCACCATGGGAAGCAACATCGTGTTCGACGAGATCACGGCCGGCGACCAGTTCGCGCTGGGCGAAGGGGTGCAGGTCCGCACGGCGCGGCTGAACCATCCGGACGGCGCCACCGGCTACCGCATCGAGCATCTCGGCAAATCCTTCGCTTATGTGACCGACACCGAGCATGTGCCGGGCCATCCCGACCGCAACATCCTCGACCTGATCGCCGGCGCCGACCTCGTGCTCTACGACAGCACCTACACGGACGAGGAGTGGCAGAACCGCATCGGCTGGGGCCACTCCACCTGGACCGAGGGCGTCCGGCTGGCGCAGGCCGCCGGGGTCAAGCGGCTGGTGCTGTTCCATCACGATCCCGACCATGACGACGTGACCATGACCGCCATCGAAGCGGCCGCCCAGGCGGTGTTCCCGGACTGCTTCGCCGCACGGGAAGGGATGACGGTCACGCTGGCCTGACCCTGGCTTGGCGCCTATGGCCTGACCCCATCCGGGCCGTTATAGAGGGGCTTCCCCCACCGCGCAGCGAACCCCTCATCCATGTCCGCCTTTCCCTTGACCGTCCCGCCCATGACGCTGACGGTCGTCGCGCTGTTCGTCCTCACCTATGTCGGCATGGCGCTGGGGCGCTTTCCCGGCCTGCGCATCGACCGCACCGGCATCGCCCTGGTCGCGGCCATCCTTCTGCTGGCCATCGGGGCGCTGGAATCGGGGCAGGTGACGGAAGCGATCGACTTCCCGACCCTGTTCATCCTGTTCGGGCTGATGGTGCTGTCCGCCCAGTACGCGGCCAGCGGCTTCTACGACTGGTGCGCCCTGCGGGTGGCACAGGCGGCACGTTCTCCGGCCCGGCTGCTGGCAGTGACGGTGGCGGTGGGCGGCGGCCTGTCGGCGATGCTCGCCAACGACGTGGTGGTCTTCGCCATGACGCCGATGCTCTGCGTCGGACTGCTGGCCCGTCGGCTGGATCCGCGTCCCTACCTGATCGGCCTAGCCGGCGCGGCGAACGCCGGGTCGGCGGCGACGGTGATCGGCAACCCGCAGAACATCCTGATCGGCCAGATGGGCCATCTGGATTTCTGGCGCTTCCTGGCGGTCTGCGGCGTGCCGGCGCTGGTCGGCCTCGTGGTGGTGTATGCCGTGGTGTGGCTCGCCTGGCGGGGCCGCTTCGGCGAGCCGGATGACGGTGCGGTCGGGGAGGGCAGGGCGGAACCGGTGACGCTCGACCGGGCGCAGCTCGGCAAGGCGGTGGTGGCCACCCTCGTGCTTCTCGGCCTGTTCACCACCGACCTGCCGCACGAGATCGGCGTGCTGCTGGTCGCCGGGGCGATGCTGATCAGCCGGCGGCTGGCCTCGCGCGGCATGCTGGGCATGGTGGACTGGCACCTGCTGGTCCTCTTCGCCGCGCTGTTCGCCATCAACCACGCGCTGAAGCTGACCGGCCTCCCCGCCGAGTTCGTGTCGGGGCTGGAGGCCGCCGGCTGGCTGCCCGACCGGCTGGCGGTGATGACCCCGCTCGCGCTGGCGGCAAGCAACAGCATCGGCAACGTGCCGGCGGTGATCCTGCTGCTCGCCGCCTGGCCGTCGCCGCCGGAGGGGGCGCTCTACGGTCTGGCGATCCTGTCCACGCTGGCCGGCAACCTGCTGATCCCCGGCAGCCTCGCCAACATCATCGTGGTGGAGCGGGCGGCGGCGTCCGGCGTCCGGCTCGGCTTCCTGGAGCACGCCCGTTGCGGCATTCCGATGACCCTTTTGTCGATGGGATTCGCCGTTTTGTGGCTGTGGGGCACCGGCTGGATGCGTCTGAGCTGATTTTTCTCCTTATGGGCTATGCGAATGGTGCCGCCCCTCTCCGTCCGGGGCATTGCCCTCTCTTCGCAAAGCAAAAAACTTGGGGTGGCCTCTTCGAGGCACAGCCCCAAGGCACCGACGCGCCAAGCTTACACGAAGGACGGAAACCGCATGTCAGAAGCCCAGACGCCCCGGACGCTGGACACCGGAGCCCAGGAACGGCCTCGGGAAACGCCCTGGGAGACGCCGGTCGTCGCGGTGGTGGTCACCCACAACCGTCTGGCCCTGCTGAAGACCTGTTTGGCGGCCATCCATGGGCAGGAGCCGCGACCCGACCGCATCGTCGTGGTGGACAACGGCTCCAGCGACGGCACCGCGGAATGGCTGGCCGAGCAGCGGGCGGTGATGCCGGAGCTTCTGGTGGTCCGGCAGGCCAACATCGGTTCCGCCGGCGCTTATCACACCGCCTTCGCCACGGCGCTGGAACTGGGCGCCCGCTGGATCTGGAGCACCGACGACGACGGCATTCCGGCGCCCGGCGCGCTGGCCGAACTGCTGCGCCAGGGCGAGCGGCACGACCTCGACCTCGTCGGGCCGACCGTGGTCGCGGCGGAGGACCGGGGCGATCTGGCCTTCACCATGCAGGGCTTCACCAAGGCCGACGCCTTCGCCGCCGCGGCGCAGGACGGCATCGTGCCGGGCACCATCGCGCTGTTCAACGGGACCCTGCTGCGCCGCCGCGTGTTCGAGCGGATCGGCAACATCAAGCGCGAGATGTTCATCTGGGGCGACGAGTGGGAGTTCACGCTGCGCGCCCGGCGGGCCGGACTGCGCGACGGGACGGCGGTGCACGCTCTGCACGTCCACCCGCGCAACCGCCGCACCCAGCGTCCGCTGGCCGGCGGCTTCCTCGGCACGGTGGAGGAGATGCCGGAGAACCGCGCTCCCTATTTCTTCCGCAACATGGGCTACATCCACGCCACCTACGAGCGCAAGTCCATCGCCCGCATGATGGTCAAATACACGCTCTACTACCTGCTGCACCGGCGCGCCGACGTGAAGGGGCTGCGCGGCTTCTGGACCCATTACCGGGCCGGTCTGCAGAACCGCTATCCGGAGGACCTGCAGGCGTCCCCCACGGCCGCGGCGCCCGCCGCTCCGCCCCAGTCCTTCCCGAAAAGCGTCTGAAGGGGGGCCGCATGTTCAGGGATTTCACCCTCGACGGGCGGGCGGCGTCGCGCGCCGAGTCCGTGTATGTCTGGCCCGCCGCCCTGCTGATCCTGGTTGCGGCCTCGGTCCCCGTCTGGATGTTCGAGATTCCGGCGCTGGGCGACTACGTCAACCACGTCACCCGCATGTACGCCCTGGCCCATCTGGACCAGGACCCGTCGCTGGCGCAGTTCTACATAGTGCGCTGGGCGATCATCCCCAATCTGGTGATGGACATCGTCGTGCCGCCGCTGGCCAAGCTGATCGGCGTGCACACGGCGAGCCGGCTGTTCGTCACCGCCAGCTATCTGGTGCTGGTCACCGGCTCCATCGCGCTCTACCGCGCCGTCTGGGGCCGCGTGGAATTGGGGCCGCTGGCCGCCGGGCTGTTCCTCTACACGCTGTCCACCTACATGGGCCTGTTCAACTACCTGTTCGGGTTGGGGCTGGCGCTGTGGGGCATCGCCGGCTGGATCGTGATGCGGGAGCGCGCCCCCTGGCAGCGCGGGCTGGCCTCGCTCGGCATCGTGTTGCTGCTGTTCATCTCGCACCTGTTCGCGCTCGGGCTTTATGGCCTGACGCTTCTGGCCTTCGAGGGATGGCGGCTGTGGCAAAGCGGCGGCTGGCGCGCGCCGCGGCAGGCGCTGCCGGACGCGCTGGCCTTCGGTCTGCCCTTCCTGATCGTGCCGCCGCTTCTGCTGATGAGCCCGTCGTCGGGCTTCGCCGACGCGGTGCTGTGGGTCGGCACGGCGAAGCTGATGGGCTTCGACTTCCTGTTCGGCGGCTACGCCGACACGGTCGGCTATATGACGGGGATCGCCGTCGGGCTGGGCCTCGCCTGGGGTTTGTGGAGCGGGGCGCTGCGCGTCCATCCGATCGGCGCCATCACCATCGCGCTGGGGTTGGTGGTCTATGCGGCGATGCCGCTGGTCCTGTTCGGCTCCTGGTTCGCCGACAGCCGCCTGCCCATCGGCATCGCCTTCGTCGCGCTGGGCTTCGTGCGCTGGGAACTGGCGACCTCGACCATGCGGGTGGCCTTCCTGTCGGTGGTGGTCGCGCTGTCGCTGCTGCGCAGCGCCGATGCCGGGGTGGGGCTGGCCAGGGTGGACCCGTTGCTGGAGGAGGTGCGCCAGTCCCTGCAGCGGATCGAGCCGGGCAGCACCGTGCTCGCCACCTACGCCGACGAGACGCTGCACAAGTCGATCTTCCGCGCCACCCAATTCACCGACGACCGCGCCCTGTCCTTCGGCCTGCACCACGCGCCGGTGCTGGCGCTGATGGAGCGCTCCAGCCTCGTGCCCATCGCCTTCACCCATCCGGGCAAGCAGGTGCTGTTGCTGAAGCCGGACTATGCGGATCTCGACGGTGATTTCACCTACATGCCGCGCATCGGCTACGTGGCCGACGCGGTGCGCCAGCCGGGACTGCGCGACAACCATTACTGGGCCGACTGGCCCCGGCGCTTCGGTTACGTTTATGTGCTGTTCAGCGAGCCGGGCCGCGCCAACCCGGTGCCGGAGCATCTGACGCTGGTGCAGGAGGGGCGGTACTTTCAGCTTTACAAGGTGAAGTGAGGCGGGCGGTTGCCCCCACCCTAACCCCTGTCTCTTATACACATCTGACGCTGCCGACGATTATACG
>NZ_JAUQTX010000009.1:0-53564 GCF_059803775.1 Azospirillum sp. UFLA03-27
GCGTATAATCGTCGGCAGCGTCAGATGTGTATAAGAGACAGGGGTTGGGTGGGAGCCCTACACGACCACGTCCCCTTACGCCGCGGCGACGGCCTCCACCGGCGCCATACGGATCAGGTAGTCGAAGGCCGACAGGGCGGCCTTCGAGCCCTCGCCCATGGCGATGATGATCTGCTTGTAGGGGACCGTCGTCGCGTCGCCCGCCGCGAACACGCCGGGGATGGAGGTCTGGCCGCGGGCGTCCACCTCGATCTCGCCGCGCGGGCTCAACGCCACCGAGCCCTTCAGCCACTCGGTGTTGGGCACGAGGCCGATCTGCACGAAGATGCCTTCCAGGTCGATGCGGTGCACCTCGCCGGTGTTGCGGTTCTTGTAGCTGAGACCGGTCACCTTTGTGCCGTCGCCATGCACCTCGGTCGTCAGGCCCGAGGTGATGACGCGCACGTTGGGCAGGCTGCGCAGCTTGCGCTGGAGCACCTCGTCGGCGCGGAGCTGGCTGTCGAACTCGATCAGCGTCACCTCGGCGACGATGCCGGCCAGATCGATGGCCGCCTCGACGCCGGAGTTGCCGCCGCCGATGACCGACACGCGCTTGCCCTTGAACAGCGGGCCGTCGCAGTGCGGGCAGTAGGCCACACCCTTGTTGCGGTACTCGTCCTCGCCGGGGACGCCCATCTGGCGCCAGCGGGCGCCGGTCGACAGGATCACCGTCTTCGACTTCAGCGAGGCGCCGTTGGCGAGCTGGACCTCGATCAGTCCGCCCGGCCCCTCGGCGGGGATCAGCTTCTCCGCCCGCTGCAGGTTCATCACGTCGACCTCATACTCCTTGACGTGCTGCTCCAGCGCGGTGGCCAGCTTCGGACCCTCGGTGTGGGAAACGGAGATGAAGTTCTCGATGGCCATGGTGTCGAGCACCTGACCGCCGAAGCGCTCCGCCGCGACGCCGGTGCGGATGCCCTTGCGCGCCGCGTAGATCGCCGCCGCGGCGCCGGCCGGGCCGCCACCGATCACCAGCACGTCGAAGGCGTCCTTGGCCTTGATCTTCTCCGCGTCGCGCTGCGAGGCGCCGGTGTCGATCTTGGCGAGGATCTGCTCCAGCCCCATGCGGCCCTGGCCGAACGGCTCGCCGTTCAGGAAGATGGACGGGACGGCCATGATCTTGCGCGAGTCCACCTCCTGCTGGAACAGCGCGCCGTCGATGGCGACATGCTTGATCCGCGGGTTCAGAACGCTCATCAGGTTCAGGGCCTGCACCACGTCGGGGCAGTTCTGGCAGGACAGCGAGAAGTAGGTCTCGAAGCTGTACTCACCCTCCAGCGCCTTCACCTGCTCGATGACCTCCGCCGACTCCTTGGAGGGGTGGCCGCCGACCTGCAGCAGGGCGAGGATGAGGGAATTGAATTCGTGGCCCATCGGCAGGCCGGCAAAGCGGACGCCGACGTCGGTGCCGGTGCGCTTGATCGCGAAGGAGGGCTTGCGCGCGTCGTCGTCGGTGCGGACGAAGGTGATCTTGTCCGACAGGGACGCGATGTCCTGCAGCAGAGCCTGCATGTCCTGCGATTTGGCGCCGTCGTCCAGGGAGGCGGCCAGTTCGATGGGCTGCGTGATCTTGTCGAAATAGGCCTTGAGCTGGCCTTTGACGTTGCTATCCAACACGGCGAGGGCTCCCGAAAGTGGTTTTTCGAAGCGAGCCCGGTGGCGCCAGGGCGGGTCCGGGCAGCAGAAGTTCGTTGAAGCGTTTCTTGTCGAACGGCAGATCTTGGTGAACGCCAGATTTTGTTGAACGGATGAAGGCCACTCGTGATCCGGGCCCGGAATCGATCCGGGCCCGAAGCCGTGGCGCCGCGGCCGGCGTGACCGCGGCCGAACCGTCCGGCCGCGGTTGCGGCCGGCGGTTCCCAGAGGATCAAGCCGGAAAGGCTTAGATCTTGCCGACGAGGTCGAGCGACGGGGCGAGCGTCTTCTCACCCTCTTCCCACTTGGCCGGGCAGACCTCGCCCGGGTGCGAGGCGACGTACTGGGCGGCCTTCACCTTGCGGAGCAGCTCGCGGGCGTCGCGGCCGATGCCGCCGGCGGTGATCTCGATGATCTGGATCTTGCCGTCCGGGTCGACGACGAAGGTGCCGCGGTCGGCGAGGCCCTTCTCCTCGATCAGGATCTCGAAGTTGCGGCAGATCGTGCCGGTCGGGTCGCCGACCATGGTGTAGGCGATCTTGCCGATGGCCGGCGAGGTGTCGTGCCAAGCCTTGTGGCAGAAGTGGGTGTCGGTCGAAACGCTGTAGATCTCAACGCCGAGCTTCTGGAACTCGCTGTAGTTATCGGCCAGGTCTTCCAGCTCGGTCGGGCACACGAAGGTGAAGTCCGCCGGGTAGAAGAAGACGACCGACCACTTGCCCTTCAGGTCGGCGTCGCTGACGTCGATGAACTTGCCGCCCTTGAAAGCGGTCGCCTTGAACGGCTTAATCTCGGTGTTGATCAAGGACATGATTTCTCCATCAGTCTGAATGATTGGAGCAAGCGTCACTCCGGTGTCCTGCCAGCCTGGCGCCGTTTCCCATATGGGCTACCGGTGCCGCGGCATCCCTGCCGGAAGTCTGCTCCCCCCTCGTTGGTCGCTTGACACCAGGGAAGTTAGGGGCAATGGGTCAGCGATGGAAGCGAAAAATACCAATCGCTTTGATCGATAAAACCGATTATTGTGCAGTGCATGAAGCCCCTTCCCACGTTGCGTCAGCTCCACTACCTCGTCGCCGTCGTCGATCGCTGCCATTTCGGCAAGGCGGCGGAGGCGTGCCTCGTCAGCCAGTCCACGCTCAGCGCCGGCATCCAGGAATTGGAGAATCTGCTGGGCGCCCCGCTGCTGGAGCGCACGCGGCGCACCGTCCTGCCGACTCCGCTGGGCCGCGAGATCGCCGACCGCGCCCGCACCGTCCTGAAGGGGGCGGAGGAGCTGGTGGACATGGCCCGCTCGGTGGAGGACCCGATGTCCGGGCCGCTCCATCTGGGCGTGATCCCGACCATAGGCCCCTTCCTGATCCCCCGCGTGATGCCGGCGCTGCGCGACAGCTTCCCCAAGCTGAAGCTGTTCCTGCGCGAGGACCAGACCGCCCGTCTGCTCGACCGGTTGGAATCGGGGGAGTTGGACGCGGCCATCCTCGCCCTGCCCTATCCGTCCGGCGACGTGGAATCGATCGACATCGCCGAAGACCGCTTCTCCGTGGTCTGCACGCCCGAGCACCGGCTGAGCGACGTCACGACGCCCCGCCCGTCCGACGTCGCGCTGGACGATCTGCTGCTGCTGGAGGATGGGCATTGCCTGCGCGACCACGCGCTGGCCGCCTGCTCCATGGAAGGGGCGCGGCAAAGCGCCACGTTCCAGGGTACCAGCCTGCACACGCTGGTCCAGATGGTCGCCAACGGTCTGGGGGTGACGCTGCTGCCGCAGATGGCGCTCGACTCGGGGATTCTGCGCGGTTTGGATGTGGTCGTTCGCCCGCTGGGCGGGGAGCGGCCGTTCCGCCGGATCGGACTGGTCTGGCGCCGCACCTCCGGCCGCAAGGAGACCTTCCGTCAACTCGCCGCCGCCCTGAAGACGGAGATGTCCCGCGACAGCGGGCCGCAGGCCCCTGCCAACGGCGATGCCAGCGTGCGGACCGCCGCCTGATCCAGGGCCAGAGAACGCCGGAATCAGAAGACGTAGGTCATCACGAGATACAGCAGCGCCTCGCCGTCACCCACATTGCGGTAGGCGTGGGGAGCGTCGGCATCGAACTGGATCGTGTCGCCCTCCTCCAGCCGGTGGGTGCCGTCGCCGGTCTCGATCTCGACGACGCCGTGCCCGACCAGGATGTTCTCCACGGTGCCGATGGTGTGGGCGTCGGCCCGCTCGTCGGTGCCGGGAGCGAGACGCAGCTCGTAGAACTCCACCTGCCGCTCACCGCGGAAGGGGAACAGCGCCCGCGAGCTGAATCGCCCGTCGCGCGAGGCCAGCGGCCGACTGTCCGCCCGCCGGATCACCGTGGTCCCGCCGCTGCCCCCGCTGCTGAGCAGGCTGGAGAAGGGCACATCGAGCGCGCGGGCGATGGTCCACAGGAAGTCGATGCTGGACCGCCCCTGCCCGGCTTCGATCGCCGTCAGCTCCGCCCGGCTGTTGCCCGACAGCTTGGCGAGCGCGTCGACGGACAGCCCCTGGCGGAGCCGGAAGTTGCGGATGTTCTCGGCGATGACGCCGGTCAGCGGGTTGGCGTCGCCGTCCGCCGTCCGGGAGTCCGTGCTCCGGGGGGTCGATGTCGTGCTCATGGTGTTTGGCCCTCCCGTTCCATCAATCCGTGCTCATGCCCTGGGATTCAGCGGGGCGCCGACTGGATCTGGTCGAACAGGGCGCCCTCCGCAAAGTGGGTCGCCTGGGCCTTGCGCCAGCCGCCGAACACGTCGTCCACGGTCACCAGCGCCACCGGGGAGAAGCGCCCGGCATATTGCCGCGCCAGCTCGGGATGGCGGGGGCGGTAGAAGTTCCGCGCGGCGATCTCCTGCCCCTCGCGGGTGTAGAGATATTGCACATAGGCCTCGGCCACCTTGCGCGTGCCCTTGCGGTCGACCACGCTGTCCACCACGGCGACCGGTGGTTCAGTGAGGATCGACAGAGACGGCACGACGATCTCGAACTGATCGGCGCCGAACTCCTGAAGCGACAGGAAGGCCTCGTTCTCCCAGGCCAGCAGAACGTCGCCGACGCCCTTGCGGGTGAAGGTCAGCGCGGCCCCGCGGGCGCCGCTGTCCAGCACCGGGACATGCCGATACAGCTCGGCGACGAACTGCCTGGCTTTCGCCTCGTCGTTGCCGTTGGTCTTCAGCGCGTAGGCCCAGGCGGCAAGGTAGTTCCAGCGCGCCCCGCCCGAAGTCTTCGGGTTCGGCGTGACCACCTCAACGTCCGGCTTCACCAGATCGTCCCAGTCCTTGATCTGCTTCGGGTTGCCCTTGCGGACCAGGAAGACGATCGTCGAGGTGTAGGGGGAGCTGTTGTTCGGCAGGCGCGTTCGCCAGTCCTTGCCGATCAGCCCTGCATCGGCGATGGCGTCCACATCGTAGCCCAGAGCCAGCGTCACCACGTCGGCGTCCAGCCCGTCGATGACCGAGCGCGCCTGCGCGCCCGATCCGCCGTGCGACTGGTGGATGACCACCGTCTCCCCCGACGCCTCCGCCCAGGTGCGGGCGAAGGCCGGGTTGAACTCTTCGTACAGCTCCCGCGTCGGGTCGTAGGAGACGTTCAGGATCGTGCTGCGGCTCGCGGCGCTGGCGGTCGCCAGGGCGGCCAAGGTCACCAGCCCGACGGCGATGAGGCTCTGGCGGAAGCGCGACGGCATGAACGGTGTTCCCCAGGCTGACGGTCGATGGCGTGGTGCCGGGGATTATTGAACACGGACGATCCCTATCAGGCAAGTCGTCTTTTGTTGTTTGGTGTGTAATTCACATATGCACGATTATCATTTATCGAAATTTTAATGTGAAAATAGGACATCAAACGGTTGCGCCAGCCAAACGGCGCAACCGGACCGGTCAGGCCTGCTTGGCGTCGATGATGCCGCGGCGGATGGCGCGGGTCTTGGTGAAATGGTCCTGCAACTGCTCCCCCTCGCCCCAGCGGATGGCGCGCTGGAGGGCGGTCAGGTCCTCGGTGAAGCGCTGGAGAATTTCCAGGACCGCTTCCCGGTTGTTCAGGAACACGTCGCGCCACATCACCGGGTCGCTGGCGGCGATGCGGGTGAAGTCGCGGAAACCGCCGGCCGAGAACTTGATGACCTCGGACTTGGTGTCGTCCTCCAGGTCGGACGCCGTGCCGACGATGGTGTAGGCGATCAGGTGCGGCAGGTGCGAGGTGATGGCCAGCACGCGGTCATGGTGGTTGGCGTCCATCAGTTCCACGGTGGAACCGATGCGGCGCCACATCGCCACCACCTTGTCCACCGCACCCTCGTTGGCGCCGGGCGGCGGGGTGACGATGCACCAGCGGCCCTGAAACAGGGTGGCGAAGCCGGCCTCAGGCCCCGAATGCTCGGTGCCCGCCACCGGGTGGCCGGGAATCAGATGCACGCCGTCCGGAATGTGCGGCCCGACGTCGCGCAGCACCGCCTGCTTCACCGAGCCGACGTCCGTCACGATCATGCCGGGGCGCAGCAGCGGTCCGAGCTGCTCCCCCACCTCGGCGAAGGCGCCGACGGGAGTCGCCAGGACCACCACGTCCGCACCCTCCAGCGCTTCCGCCAGATCGGTGGTGGCGCGCTCGACGATGCCCAACTCCATCGCCTTGGCGCAATGCTCCGGGCTGCGGTCCGCGCAAACGACCTGACGCGCCACCCCGTAATGCGTGAGCGCCCGCGCCAGGGACGAACCGATCAGACCCACGCCGATGATGGCGACGCGGTCGAACAAGGGAGTGGCGGTCTCGCTCATGATCTCAAGGCACCGGCTGCGGATGGGTTGCAGAACGCTCCGCTATAAAGCACCAAGGCGCCCCCTGACCAAGCGAAACTTTGCCCGGCCGACCGCGCGCAAGAGCCCAAACGAAAAGGCCGGGCGCATGGCCCGGCCTGTTTCAGCGCGATCCGACGGCCCTGTTACGCCGCCAGGAAGTCCTTCAGCGCCTGCACCACCTCGCGCATTTCGGCCTCCGTGCCGATGGTGACGCGCAGGCAGCTCGGCAGGCCGTAGGCGGGCATCTGGCGGACCAGGATGCCGCGGCCCTTCAGGAACAGGCGCGCCGCCTCGGCGTCGTCCTTGCCGGGGGTCTGGCCGGCGAAATCGACCAGAACGAAGTTCGTCACGCTGGGATGGGTCTTCAGGCCAAGGCCGTGGACCTGCTGGACGAACCACTCCCGCCATTCGATGTTGTGGCTGTGCGAGCGCTCCAGGAACGCGGTGTCCTCCAGCGCCGCCACACCGGCGATCTGCGCCGCGGAGGAGACATTGAAGGGGCCGCGCACGCGGTTCAGCACGTCGGCGATCCCTGCCGGGCAGTAGGCCCAGCCGAGCCGGACCGAGCCCAGCGCGAAGATCTTCGAGAAGGTGCGGGTCATCACCACATTGGGGAAGCGGTCAACCAGCTCCTGCCCCGCCGAATAGTCGTTGTGGTTCATGTACTCGGCGTAGGCCGCGTCGATGACCAGGATGGCGTTTTCCGGCAGGCCGGCGTGCAGGCGGGCCATCTCGTCGGCGGTGATGTAGGTGCCGGTCGGGTTGTTCGGGTTGGCGACGAAGACCAGCCGGGTGCGCGGCGTGACGTGGGCCAGCAGCGAATCCACATCGGTGGTCAGGTTCGTCTCCGGCGCCTGGACCGGGGTGGCGCCGACCGACTTGGCGCCGATCGGGTACATCAGGAAGCCGTGCTGCGAATACAGCACCTCGTCCCCCGGCCCGGCATAGGCGCGGATCAGCAGGGCGATCAGCTCGTCGGAACCGGCGCCGCAGACCACGCGGTCGGCGTCCAGGCCGAAGCGCTCGGCGATGGCCTTGCGCAGCTTGGCGGAGCCGCCATCCGGGTAGCGGTGCAGCTCGCCCGCGGCGGCCTTGTAGGCCTCCACGGCGCGCGGGCTGGGGCCGAGCGCGCCTTCGTTGGAGGCGAGGCGGATGTGCCCCGCATGCTCGCCGCCAACGTAGGGGGCGATGTCGAGAATCCCCGGGCGGGGCGCCGGGCCGTTGTTCGGCTGGGTCATATCAGGTCTCAGACCTTGCGGGCGTCGTGGGAGAAATGAAGCGGGACGGCGTAGCCGCCTACGATGTTGATCCGCACCGGGATCTCGCCCAGCCGGCCGGCGAAGGCGGACAGGCGCGGGTCGGTGTGGTCGACGAAGTCGGCGACCTCGACCAGATGGATCGACGGGCCGGACGGATCGCGGGCGTGCCAAGTGCAGAAATAGGTCGGGGCGAGGCCGCTCGTCTCCAGATGGTCCTTGAGCCGGCCGCGGCTGAGGTCATGCCCCAGCTCGATCCCCAGGAGGGTGCGGTCGTCGCCGGTCGGCTCGTGCGGGACCAGCGCGATGGCCAGCGCGTCGCGGTCCTCGCCGCGGGCATTGCCGCGCCCGGCGAAGGGCAGCCGCGCCACCACGCGCGGCGTGCGCGCGTCGGACGACACCAGGAAGCGCCACCAGGGGTCCGCGTCGTCCTCCGCCGGGTATGGAACGACGCCGACGGTGGCCGTGCCCTCCGACACCGCGCGGATGGCCGCCGCGGGGGAGTTGACGGCGGTCATCGGGACGACGCTGCCGAAATGGTCGCGGGCGACGTCCCAGAATCCGCGGCGGTCCTCCGGCGCGTAGACCGCGACGGCGAAAGGCCCCTGGAGCCGGGTGAAGGCGGTGATCATCTCCCGCCACATGCGGGTGACGGCCATCGCCGGGAAGGAGCCGGCGTGGCGCGCCATCAGGCGGCGCAGGATGACCGCCTCGCGCGCCGGGCGCAGATAGATCGGGGTCTGGGGATTCCCGCTGACCTGACCTTCCGCGGCCTCGATCTGACCTTTGACGACGCCGACGCGCTCCACCACCGCGGCACGGCGCATCAGCAGGTCGTGGATCGTATCGTCGATGTGATCGATCTCGCGGCGCAGATCGTCGAGCGGGGACTTGGGCGGAGGCATGGGGCGGGAAACCGTCAAATCCAGGGCGAATCCAAAGCCGGATAGTAGTAGTCCGCAAGCGGAGCGAAATCAAAGAAAACGTTGACACTCCCAACCGCCGGTCCGTAGCTATGAACTCCCGTTTTCCGGAGGCCACCGACCCGTCATGTCCGCGCCGAACCCCGCCGCCGCCGTGTCTGGCCCCGTGCCTGCCGCCGCGCCTGCCGAGCCCGCGACGATGCCCGGCCACCGGGTCACGCTCGGGGTGGATCGGCCCATGCGGCTGGACAGCGGCGCGGAGTTGGGTCCCTTCGAGATCGCCTACCAGACCTACGGCGCGCTGAACGCGGACCGGTCGAACGCCATCCTGATCTGCCACGCCCTGACCGGCGACCATTACGTGCTCGACCGGCATCCGGTGACCGGCAAGCCCGGCTGGTGGGAGATGCTGGTCGGTCCGGGCAAGCCGGTCGACACTGACCGCTACTTCGTCATCTGCTCCAACGTGATCGGCGGCTGCATGGGCTCCACCGGCCCGAAGGAGACCGATCCGGCGACCGGCAAGCCCTACGGCCTCGGCTTCCCCGTCATCACCATCGGCGACATGGTGCGCGCGCAGAAGCTGCTGGTGGAGCATCTCGGGATCGACCAGCTGTTCTGCGTGATCGGCGGCTCCATGGGCGGTATGCAGGTCCTGCAATGGGCCGTCGCCTATCCGGAGTCGGTGTTCGCCGCGGTGCCGATCGCCACGGCGGCCCGCCACTCCGCTCAGAACATCGCCTTCCACGAGGTCGGCCGGCAGGCGATCATGGCCGACCCGGACTGGGCCGGCGGCAACTACCTGCTGGAGGGCACCCGCCCCCACCGCGGGCTGGCGGTGGCGCGCATGGCCGCGCACATCACCTACCTGTCGGAACCGGCGCTGCACCGCAAGTTCGGGCGCAACCTGCAGAACCGCCAGACCGTCACCTACGGCTTCGACGCCGATTTCCAGGTGGAGAGTTACCTGCGCCACCAGGGCATCACCTTCGTCGAGCGGTTCGACGCCAACTCCTACCTCTACATCACGCGGGCGATGGACTATTTCGACCTCGCCGCGGATTACGGGGGCGGCACCCTGTCCAACGCCTTCCGCAAGGACGGCAAGGGCACGCCGGTGCGCTTCTGCCTTGCCAGCTTCTCCAGCGACTGGCTGTTCCCGACCTCCGAATCGCGGGCCATCGTGCACGCGCTGAACGCGGTGGCGGCCAACGTCAGCTTCGTGGAGATCCGCACCGACAAGGGCCACGACTCCTTCCTGCTCGACGAGCCGGAATTCCATCAGGTGATCCGCGGCTTCCTGGATGGCTGCGCCGAACACCGGGGCCTGACACGGGCGTCCCGGCCATGAGCCCCCTCGATGAGAATCAAGCCGCCCGCACCGCTTCCGGCAACGGCATCCGCACCGACCTGAAGCTGATCGCCGAGATGGTGGAGCCGGGCAGCCGCGTGCTCGATGTCGGCTGCGGTGACGGGGCCCTGCTCGCCTTCCTGTCCCGCCAGAAGGGGGTGGACGCGCGCGGGATCGAGCTGTCGATGGACGGCGTGCACCAGTGCGTGGCCCAGGGCCTGTCGGTCATCCAGGGCGACGCCGAAACCGACCTGAAGGACTACCCGCCGGGCGCCTTCGATTACGTGATCCTCAGCCAGACCCTCCAGGCGATGCGCGAGCCGCGGACGGTGCTGGAGACGATGACCCGCATCGGGCGGCGGGCCATCGTGTCGGTGCCCAACTTCGGCTATTGGCGCATCCGCGTGCAGCTCCTGCTGACCGGGCGCATGCCGGTGACGGAGAAGCTGGGCTACCAGTGGTGGGAAACCCCCAACATCCATTTCTGCACGATCAAGGACTTCGTCGTCCTAGCGGAGGAGATGGGCATCCGCATCGAGCGTTGCATGATCGTGGACCGCGCCGGCCGGGTCACCGGCCACGCCCATTCCGGGCTCGCCAACCTGCTGGGCGAGCAGGGCGTCTTCCTGCTGCGCCGGGACTGACCGGACCCCGCCGCTTCCCGGCGATGCAACCCCTGCCCCGCTGGCGCTGTTGTTAGGCAACGTCCGTTCAACAACAGACCAGCGGGAGCCACGCACCATGCGCCTCGTCCCCTCCTCCATCCTGGCCGCATCGGCCGCCGCCCTGCTGCTGTCCGGCGCCGCATCGGCCCAAACATCGCAGGCACAAACGCCACAGGCGTCACCGGACGCCGCGCGCCCCCCGCTGATGACGGCGCCGCGCCCGGACGACACACCGGCCACCCCGCCCGCGTCGTCGCCGGAGGGACTCGGCGGCGACGCGCCCTCCGACGAGATGCAGCGCGCGGCTCCCTCCGTCGCCGCGATCCCCCATCTGCTGACGCCGGAGGAGGCGCGGACCCTGATCGGCAAGGAGGTGCGGACCCGCGACGGTCAGCCCGGCGGCTCCATCAAGGATTTCACACTGGACGGCAGCGCCGCCTCGATCGAACGGATCGTGCTGGCCCCCGCCGAGGGCAGCGGGGCGGACGGGAAGCTGCGGTCCCTGCCGGTCAGCATGCTGCGCACCGACATCGCGGGCGCGGCCGCCAGTGCCGACGGCTCGACACCGCCGACGCTGGACCTGCCGGCGGCCGAACTCGCGCGGGCGCCGGAATTCACCTATGGCGCGGGTGTGAAGACGGTGACCGGCCAGCCGCAATAGCGGCTCAAACGCCGCTGTCCACCGCGCGCAGCAGATCGAGAACAAGCCGCTCGCCGTCCGGCCAGGGACCGTAGCCGGCGGCGGTGTTGATGTGTTCAAGGTCGCCCCCGTCGATGAAGTCGGCACCCCACCCCACCGCGAACCCGCAGGAGCGCGCGATCGCGGCGTAGGGATCGTTGCGGCTGGCCAGCACCACCGCGCGGAAGGGCAGCGGATCGGTGGGCACCGGGGCGAAGCCGTGGACCTCCGGCGGCGTGTGCGCCGCCGATTCGACGTCGGGCGGGGCGACCAGCAGGGCGGCGGCGACTTTGCCGACCGACGATCCGCTCCGCACGGCCCAATGGGCGACCGTCATGCAGCCCAGGCTGTGGGCGATTAGCACCACCGGCGCAGAGGCGGCGGTCACGGCCTCCTCCAGCGACCGCACCCAGTCCTCCAGAAGCGGCGCATCCCAGTCGGCCTGCTCGACCCGCGTGAAAGATGGGTGACGCTGCTGCAACCAGCCTTGCCAGTGGTCCGGGCCGGAATTGCCGAGTCCGGGGACGATGAGAACGCTCGCCTTCGCCATAGGGTCCGATCCGCTGCGGTGACCAGGGAGGTTACAAACCGCAACGCCCCCGGAGCAAGGCTTACGGTTCCTCCGACACCCGCCACGCGCCGGACCCCGCCGGGCGGCGGGCCGGAGCCGCCCCGCCGGGAAGCGGCACGATCAGACGGCGCTTGGCCGGCTGCTGGGTCTTGCGCGACACCCCGGCGAAGATCTGCTTGGACGCCTCGATCATCGTGACCCCGGCGAAGGCCTTGAACCAGCGGCAGCCGACCTCTTCCCAGGCCGGGGCGGTCTTCATCAGGAAGCGGGAACGCAGCGGCGGCAGGAACAGGGCGTGCCCGGTGCGCTCCGGCACGAACATCGTGTCGCGAAGCACCTGCTTCAGTTGAGAAGCCGAGTAGGGGAAACCATGGCCGAAGGGCGTCCAGTCGGCTCGCGCCCACAGGCCGCGGCGGTTCGGCACCACCACCAGCACCCGGCCACCGCCGGCCAGCACGCGCCAGATCTCCCGCATCATCGGGCGGAGCTGCTCCGTCCCCTCCAGCCCATGGACGAGCAGCACGCGGTCCACCGACATGTCGGCCAGCGGCAGGTCCGCCTCGTCGCCCAGCGCCACCAGGCCCGGCCCACCCGGCGGCCAGAAGGTCACGCCCTGGGTCGCCGGCATGATGGAGAACACCCGCTCCGCCTCGTCGCGGAAGGGTTGCAGGTACGGCGTCGTGTAGCCGACCCCCAGCACGATCTGCCCGCGCAGGTCGGGCCAGATGGTGCGGATGCGCCGGCGGATCATCCGCCGCGCCGCCTGACCAAGCCCGGACTCGTAGAATTCACGAAGATCGACGATATCGGTGTACATGGTCATCCCAGGCTATCACGTTTCGATTGAACGTCCATTCATGCGGGAGGGGCCCAAGGCCATGGACATCCATCTTATTCCGGCTTTCGCCGACAACTACATCTACCTCCTGCACGACCCGGCCAGCGGCGCCGTCGGTGTCGTCGATCCCGGCGACGCGCAGCCTGTGCTGGCGGAACTGGACCGGCGCAACTGGACACTGACGCACATCTTCAACACCCACCACCACAACGACCACATCGGCGGTAACCACGCGCTGAAGGCGCGCTACGGCGCCGACGTGATCGGCCCGCGCGCCGACGCAGCCCGCATTCCCGATATGGAGACGTGCCTGGGCGAAGGCGAGACCATTTCGTTCGGATCGCTCACCGCGCAGGTGTTTTTCGTCCCCGGCCACACCTCCGGCCACATCGCCTTCTGGTTTCCGGAGGCCAAGGCGTTGTTCAGCGGCGACACGCTGTTCGCGCTCGGCTGCGGGCGGCTGTTCGAGGGCACCCCGGCCCAGATGTGGACCTCTCTGGTCAAGTTGCGCGGCCTGCCGGACGACACGCGCGTCTATTGCGGCCATGAATACACCCTGTCCAACGCCCGCTTCGCCGTGACGGTGGAGCCGGACAACGCTGCCCTGAAAGCCCGCGCGGCGGACATCGCCGCGCAACGCGAGCGCGGGGAGCCGACCATCCCCTCCACGCTGGGCGTCGAGAAGGCCACCAACCCCTTCCTGCGCGCCGACGTGTCGGAGGTCCAGTCCGCCATTGGCATGGCCGGGGCCGATCCGGTGGCGGTCTTCGCCGAGATCCGCGGCCGCAAGGACCGCTTTTAAGGCAAGGACTGCTTTTAAGAAGGAGCGCCCTCGCGCTACGCTGACGCCCACAAAACGGGAGGAGAGATTTTCATGAAGCTGCGCTGGAGCCCGACCTCGCCCTACGTCCGCAAGGTCGCGATGGTCCTCATCGAATGCGGGCTGGAGTCGGCGGTCGAGAAACAGGTGACCAACGCCTGGGCGCCGGACACCGATTTGCCGGCGGACAACCCGCTGGGCAAGGTGCCGGCCCTGATCCTGGACGACGGCTCGACGCTCTACGACAGCCCGGTGATCGCCGAGTATCTGGACTCGCTGCACGACGGCCCGCGCCTGTTCCCGGTCTCCGGCCCGGCACGCTGGACGGCGCTGCGCCAGCAGGCCCTGGCCGACGGCATCTGCGACGCCGCCATCCTGCGTCGCCTGGAGCTTCAGCGCCCGGACGGCGAGCGCTCCGACTCCTGGGCGGACCGCCAGCGCCGCGCCGTCGCCCGCGCCCTCGACGTGCTGGAGGCGGAGGCGCCGGCCCTCGACGGCACGCTGACCATCGGCACGCTGTCCGTCCTGGTGGCGCTCGGCTACCTCGACTTCCGGTTCGGGCATGAGGATTGGCGGGTGGGCCGCCCGGAGCTGGCGGCGTGGTTCGCCTCGGCTTCCGACCTCGACAGTTTCCGCCGCACCGCGCCGCCTCTGGCGTGAACGGAGACGACGCCATGGAGCCCCTGACGCCCGAGCGCATCATCGCGACGCTGGGCATGCAGCCCCATCCGGAAGGCGGCCACTATGTGGAAACCTTCCGGGACGCCCCGCCGGGCGGCGGGCGCGGGGTCAAGACCGGCATCCACTACCTGCTGCAGGCGGGAGAGCGCTCCCACTGGCACCGTGTGGACGCGGTCGAGATGTGGCACTGGCACGCCGGGGGGCCGCTGGAGCTGTCCATCTCCGAAGACGGGCGGTCGGTGGAGCGGGTAATCCTCGGGATGGACCTTGCGGGCGGTCAACGCCCGCAGGGGGTCGTTCCGGCCCACGCGTGGCAGGCGGCACGGCCAATGGAAGGTTGGGTTCTGGTGGGCTGCACCGTGTCCCCCGCCTTCGAATTCTCCGGCTTCGAAATGGCGCCGGAAGGATGGGAGCCGGGGTGAGCCGTCAGCGGGCGCCTCATCTTCTTTATACTTATCTGCATTGGCAACGGAAAAAGCAATCATGACGAATTTCTTCGAATCACCCTTCAAAGGAAAATTACTGTCCGAACAGGTGACGAATCCAAATATTATTGTTGGTCGCTACAGCTATTATTCAGGATATTATCACGGCCACTCTTTCGACGACTGCGCCCGGTACCTGATACCCGACCGAACCGATGTGGACAAGCTGATCATCGGAAGCTTCTGCTCGATTGGTTCGGGTGCCTCTTTCATCATGGCGGGCAACCAGGGACATCGAAACGATTGGGTTTCGACCTTCCCCTTCTTCTACATGAAGGAAGAAGCCGCCTTTGTCGGAGCACGCGACGGATACGCACCCGCCGGAGACACGGTCGTCGGAAACGATGTCTGGATCGGCTCGGAGGCCATGATCATGGCGGGCGTCAAAATCGGTCACGGCGCCATCATCGGCAGCCGGGCGCTCGTCACCAAAGACGTCGAGCCCTACACGGTCGTCGGCGGGAATCCGGCGAAGCCGATCCGCAAGCGGTTCCCTGACTCCGACATCGCCCAACTTCTGGAGATGGCTTGGTGGGATTGGCCGATCGAACAGATCGCCGAGGCCATGCCGATGCTCTGCGCTGGCGACATCGCTGCCCTCCACACGCAGTGGTCAAGGACCACCGACCGCGCGCCGTAAAAGCCTCACCCCCGCAGAACGTCGCGGCTGGCCAGCACGGCGCCGCCCATGATGAGCGCGCAGGCCGCCCAGACGGTCCAGCCTCCCGCCGCCTGCCCGAACAGGATCAGCAGCAGCGTGGAGGTCAGCGGCGTGGCGTAGGACAGCACACCCAGCGCCCGGATGTCGCCGCGCTTCACCCCGTGGTCCCACACGAAGAAGGCCGCGCCGACCGGCCCGATCCCCATGGCGAGCACCGCCAGCCATTCGCCGCCCGACGGCGCCACGGTGGTTTCGAACAGCAGGTGCGACAGCCCGGCCAGCACCGCCGTGGCGAGGCAGAAGCCGCCGACCGCCTCGGTCGGGACATCGCCGAAACGGCGCGACAGCACCGAATAGGACGCCCAGAGCACCGCCGCGGCCATGGCCGACAGGTAGCCCGGCGTGTCCCCGGCGTCGAGCGACAGGCCGCGCCCGCCACCGGTCACGATCAGCACCGTCCCGGCCAGCCCGCACAGCGCGCCCAGCACATGGCCGCGCTTCAACCGCTCCCCCGGCAGAAGGGCGGAGAAAAGGACGATCAGCAGCGGCCAGAGATAATTCAGCAGATTGACCTCGACCGCCGCACCGGGAGCGAGGCGGAAGGCAAGGAAATAGAAGAAATGGTACCCGAACAGCCCGGCGACGCCGAGCAGCCAGACCCGCCAGGGCTGGCGCAGCACGCCGATTACGTCCTTGCCCCGCGCGGCCCCCGCCGCCGTCCCGACGATGAAGGCGACGCCGAAGGACATCGCGACGAGTTGGAACGGCGGAATGGTTCCCGACAGCGCCGTCAGCAGCGCCAGCGTGGACCACATCAGGATGGCCAGCCCGCCAATGGCGGTGGCGCGGCGGACGGCGGCCGGGGCTGACGCCGCGGCGGCCGGGAGACTTTGGGGCGGGAAGCTATCGGTCGGCATGGCGAACGCTTAGCGCAAAGAACGCCGCCGGGCAATCGGCCCGGGCAATCGGACTGTCCGGCAGCGGAGCTGGGCGTGTATCCTGTCACCCGGCGGGTCCCATGCCGCGCCTCCGTCCAGGTCGTCACCATCCCAACCACGGCTCCCGCCTTGCCCACCGAAGCCCTTCTCGCCGTCCTGGCCGGCGCCCTTCTCCATGCCGGCTGGAACACCGCGCTGAAGGCCGGCGGCGGCAGTGCGTCCGACGCGGTCCTGGTGGTCGCCGGGTCCGCCTTCATCGCCTTGCTGCTGCTTCCCGTCGTTCCAGCGCCATCGCTCGCCAGCGCACCTTATCTCTGTGTGACGGCGGTGCTGCACGTCGCCTATTTCCGTCTCCTCGCCGCCGCCTATCGCGACGGGGCGATGAGCCACGCCTATCCTCTGATGCGCGGCACGCCGCCGCTGATCGTGGCGCTGTGCAGCGGCGTGCTGCTGGGCGAGGGGCTATCCACCGGCGCCTGGATGGGAACGCTGCTGGTCTGCGGCGGAATCCTCGGGCTGACCCTGTTGGGGCGGCGCTCGGCCCCGTCGGGATCGTGGCGGGGCACCGCCTGCGCGCTCGCCAACGCCCTGGTGATCGCCGCCTACACGGTGGTGGACGGCATCGGCGTTCGGCTGTCCGGTTCGGCGGCCGGCTACACGCTGTGGGGATTCCTGCTGTTGAGCGTGCCCATGGTGGGCGGGGCGCTGCTGAGCGACGCCCGGGGCTTCCTGAGCCACGCCTGCCGGCGCTGGATGGTGGCGCTGGCCGGCGGGGCGGCCAGCATCGCCTCCTACGGGCTCGCACTCTGGGCGATGACCCTGGCGCCGGTCGCGGTGGTGGCGGCGCTGCGCGAAACCTCGATCCTGTTCGCGATGGCGCTGGCCGCTCTGGTGCTCAAGGAGCGGGTCGGTCCGGTACGTCTGGCCTCCGGCGCGGTCATCGTGCTCGGCGCCGCGTCGCTGCGCCTCGCGGCCTGAGGCCCGGCGGCCCGATGCCCTACTGGCGGATGGCCAGGAAATTCTGGTACGCGAAGATTTCGTCGAACTCGGAATAGGCGGACAGCCGGTACAGCCCGTCCTTGACGATCTTGCAGACGGCGAAGCCGTCCAGCCGGCTCCAGAAGTCGCGCAGGAAGGTCCGGGAATCGAGGTTGCAGCCGCCGAACTCGAACTGGATGAAGTCAACGGCGCGCCGCTCCAGAAGGCCGCGCCCCCCGTCCAGGACGGCGATCTCGTGGCCCTCCACATCGATCTTGAGGAAATGGACGCGGTCGATGCCAGCCTCCGCGCAGAACCCATCCAGAGTCGCCAGACGAACGGTCTCCCCGCTCCCGCCCTCTTGAAATTCCCGGATCGCGCGATCGTGGAGGGAGGCCAGGGTCGAACCGGGCCGGTCGCTGTGCAGGGTGGCTGCGCCGGCCCGGTCGGACAGGCCGAGGTTGACGGGGCGGCAACGGCCGGGATAACGCGTGGCCGTCTCCTGCAGCGCGCGGAACGCCGTCGGCGACGGTTCGAAGGACCAGACGGTTGCGGCGGGAAAGCGGTCGAGCGCCGCCGCCGTGTAAACCCCGACGTTGGCGCCAACATCGAGAATCACGGCGTCGGCGACGCCGCGCCGCTTCAGTTCGCCCTGGATGTAGCGGAGGACTCCGGCCTCGCCCGAGGTCTGGATGTCGGCGTCGTTGACCAGACCCATCCCCTTCAGGGCCTGCCGGTGGATCGCGCGGAAGAAATCCTGCTGGCCGGCCTTTCCCTGATGCTCTGCGACGTAGTCGGCGACGGCGCGGAACAGCTCTTCAGGGGTCATGGCGGCGTGGTCTCCGGCAGCGGCGGACCGGCAGTGTAGCCGCCGCCGCCCCGCCGCGCCTCAGAAAAGCCCGTTCAGCAGAGACCCGCGCCCGCTGTAGCCGCTGCTTCCCCCGGTGAGGATGCCCAGCGCCCCGGAACTGGTCGTCGTGCCACCGGTCAGCAGGGAGGTCAGGCGCTGAAGCTGCGGCGTCTGCTGGAGCGGGTTGTCGCCCTTGGCCGGCTGCTTGGCGATGGTGTCGTAATCCTTGCTGTAATCACCCATGCGGAGCTGGAGGCCGTAGTTCTTCTCCTCCTTCGCCGCCACGCCTTTGTCGCGGGAGACGCGCAGCGTGTAGTCGCCACGGTCGAGCGACAGGGTGCCCGCCTCGAACTTCTTGTAGGCGTCGTAGGTAGAGCCGGCCTCGCTGTTGCTGTCGGCGACGATCTTGCCCTGCTTGTCCATCAGCTGGACGCGCACGCCGGTGTCGCCGACGCGGCCGAGGGCGACCTCGCCGGGCGTCGCCAGATTGAATTTGTAGAAGTCCGCCGGGTCGTTGGCGGCCAGCGTGCTGAGCACGTTGAGGCGGCTGGTGTCCTTCACCAGCGTGCCGACGTTGGTGGCGAAGGGCGCGGCGTTCAGGGCCGACTTGCGGACGGTCTGCTCATACTCCTGGACGTTGCCGCTGGGCTTGGCGTCGGTCGCCTGCTTGGCCTGCTCCTGGACGCGCTTCATCGCCGCGTCGATGGACGTCTGGATGCTCTGCGCCAAGCCGCTGATGTCGCTCATTCCAACCATGGCACGCCCCTCCGACCGGCATTCTTCGCGTTTGTCGGGCGGCCCCTTGCAGGAGGCGGGCCAAAAGGCTTTCCATGACTTTCAAAGGGTTGAGCCGGGGCTCCTGCCGAAGGGGCCGGCAAGATCCGCACCCCGTCCGGCAGGAATTGCCGGGGTCACGCTTCCACCAGCGCGAATGTGTCGACGTCCACCAGCCCGCGGTCGGTGATCTTCAGATGCGGAATCACCGGCAGCGGCAGGAAGGCCAGTTGCAGGAAGGGTTCGGCCAGCGGGCAGCCCATCTCCTTCACCGAGGCGCGCAGGCTGCGCAGATGACGCTCCACCGTCTCGAAGGGCTCCAGGCTCATCAGCCCGGCCAGCGGCAGGGCAAGTTCCCCCACCACCTGACCGTTGCGCACCGCGACGAAGCCGCCCTGAAGCTCGATCAGGCGGTTGACGGCGATGGCCATGTCCTCGTCCGAGGCGCCGACCACGCAGATGTTGTGGCTGTCGTGCCCGACCGAGGAAGCCAGCGCGCCCTCGCGGATGTGAAAGCCGCTGGCGAAGCCGCGCCCGACATTCTGGTTGGTGCCGTGGCGGGCGAAGACGCAGATCTTCAGGATGTCGCGGTCGGGATCGGCCACCAGCTTGCCGTCCCTGGCCGGCACCTCCAGCCGCAGATGGGCGGTGATGATCTTGCCGGGCAGCACACCGATCACCGACTGGACAGAGCCGCGGGCGGGCACCGCGAAGTCCTCCGCCGTCACCGGGTGGAGCTTGACGGAGCGCAGGCCCACCGGGCTGACCGCCGGACGGCCGGCGAAAGTCTCCGGTGTCACCACCCGCCCGTTGCGGATGACCCGGTTGACCGCGCATTCCTCCAGATCGTCCAGCAGGACGAGGTCGGCGCGCTGCCCCGGCGCGATCAGGCCGCGGTCGAACAGGCCGAAGCCGCGCGCCGCCGACCAAGTGGCTGCGCGGTAGACATGGGCCAGCGGGGCGCCCAGCCGGATCGCGCTGCGGATCAGATGGTCCATGTGCCCCTCCTCGGCGATGTCGAGGGGGTTGCGGTCGTCGGTGCAGAAGCCCAGGAAGGGCGATGTTTCCGGCTGGATCACCGGGGCCAGCGCGTGCACGTCCTTCGACACCGACCCGTCGCGGATCAGCACCTGCATGCCCTTGCGCAGCTTCTCCATCGCCTCCGGCGCGCTGGTCGTCTCATGGCAGTTGCGGATGCCGCAGGACAGATAGGCGTTCAGTTCCCGCCCGCTGAGCAGCGGAGCGTGGCCGTCGATGTGGCGGCCGTCGAAGGCGGCCAACTTGTCGAGAACCCCGTCCACCTTGTGGAAGACGCCGGGGAAGTTCATGAACTCCGCCAGCCCCAGCACCTTCGGGTGGTCCTTGTGGCGCAGCAGATCCGCCGCCTCCAGCCGCGCGCCGGAGGTCTCCAGCTCCGTCGCCGGCACGCAGGAGGAGAGTTGCACCCGCAGGTCCAGCACCGTTCCCTCGGCGCAGTCCAGGAAGTAGCGAAGCCCCTTTTCCCCCAGCACGTTGCAGATCTCGTGCGGGTCGCAGATGGCCGTGGTGGTGCCGCGCGGCAGGACGCAGCGGTCGAACTCCATCGGCGTGACGCAGGTGGATTCGCAATGGACGTGGGTGTCGATGAAGCCCGGAACGACGGTCAGTCCGGACCCGTCGATCTCCTCCGCCCCGTCGTACGATTCATAGGTGCCGACGATCCGGTCGGCACAGATGGCGATGTCGCCCGCTGCGGTTTCGCCGGTGACGACGTTGAGGAAACGGGTGTTCTTGATGACCAGATCGGCCTTGGTCTCGCCCAGGGCTTGGCCGATGCGCGTCTTCAATTCGTCCCGGGTGACCGCCATCGCTCCGCCTCGTCCAGCCCATTCCAAGTCTTCTTTAGGTAAATGGCCGGACGGCGCCCTTCAATCGGATATTCCATAACGTCGATTGCGCGCTCAGCCCCCCGGACGACTCGCCAGTTCGATCACTGGTGCGGTGCCACGATAGTCCGGGTAGTTCCAGTAGGTGCGCGGCTCCAGCCGGTAGGCCGGGAGACCGCCGCCCAGCGTGTAGACCGGCCCGCTTCCACCATAGCCGACGCCGTAGTTGCCCGCCTCGGGCGGACCATTGTCTCCGCATGCCGTCAGCACCAGAAGCAGAACGGCAATGAACAATTGCGTGAGCGTTCCGATGATGGCTGCGATGGGTTTCATGATCCACCCGCCCGCTCCGACGCGTTGCACCCTCATGAAAACAAACACGCCGTGACTTTGGCTATTCCTGAAAAAATTGGTTCGCTCCAAAAACAATATGCGTTTCGTCCAGTTCTGGCCAAAAGGCGGCGCGGCAACGTGTCATGGAACGATTTAACGCTTCGGAAACCAATGGGTGCCTCATTATCGTCAGACGCAGAGGCGGCACAAGACCGCCGCAATGGGGACGTCCAGCATGTTGAAAGCGCTTAAGAATCTAAAGATCGGGCCGAAGGTCTATCTTCTCGTGGGGCTGCAGGCGGCGGTGGCCGCGGTGACCGGCCTGATGGGGCTGGCCGCCATGCAGGATCTGGCCGGCAAGTCCGAGGCCATCGAACGGGCGTCGGACCGCCAAGTGCTGGGCGAGCAGCTCAACGGCCTCGTCCTGGCCGTCGTCATGGACTCGCGCGGCGTCTACATGGCCCGCGACCGGGCCGAGGTGGACAAGTTCGGCAAGCCCCTGCTGGACAATCTGAACACCCTTGGCGAGCGGCTCGGCACCCTGAAGCGCCTCACCCCGGCGGAGGGGCAGGCCGCGCTGGCTCCGGTGGCGGCGAAGGCCGAGGAGTTCATCCGCTTCCGCACCGAAACGGTGCGCCTCGCCCGTGAGAAAGGGTCGGCGGAAGCCCGGACTTACGGCGACAACGACGCCAACCGCAGCAACCGCCAGGCGCTCAACGCCGCGATCCAGGCGCTCAGCGCCAGTCAGGACGGCATGATCGACCGCCTGCACGACGAGCTGGAGTCGGCCCGCCGGCATTGGACCACCCTGATGCTCGCCATCGGCGTCGGCGGCGTGCTCTTCGGCATCCTGCTGGCCGTGCTGGTCGCCCGCGACATGATCGCGCGCCCCATCGCCCGCATGACCGCGGCGATGAAGACCATCGCCGCCGGCAACACCATGGCCGAGGTGCCCGGCACCGGCCAGGGCGACGAGGTCGGCGACATGGCGGAGGCCGTGCTGGTCTTCCGGGACGGGCTGCGGCGCGCCAATGACTTGGCCGAGCAGGAGCGCCGCGAGATCGACGTCCGCCGCCAGCGTCAGGAACGGCTGGAGGCCCTGACCCAGGGCTTCGCCCAGAAGATCGAGGGGCTGTGCCGCACCCTGAACGGGGAGGCCGACAGCATCCGCAGCAGCGCCGAATCGCTGACCCATTCCGCCGCCGACGCCTCGCGCCGCAGCTCGACCGTCGCCGCGGCGGCGGAGCAGGCCACCGGCAACGTCCAGACCGTGGCCGCGGCGACCGAGGAGCTGTCCACCTCCATCGGCTCGATCAGCCAGCGCCTCGGCGAGGCCGCCCGCATCGCCAGCGAGGCGGAGCGGGAGGCCCAGCGCACCAACAGCACCATCCAGGGCCTCGCCCAGGCGGCGGAGAAGATCGGCGCGGTGGTCAACCTCATCACCGAGATCGCCAGCCAGACCAACCTGCTGGCGCTGAACGCGACCATCGAGGCGGCGCGCGCCGGCGAGGCCGGCAAGGGCTTCGCCGTGGTGGCGCAGGAGGTGAAGAGCCTCGCCAACCAGACCGCCCGCGCCACCGAGGAGATCTCCGCCCAGATCGTCGCCATCCAGAGCGAGACCCAGCAGGCGGTCGGCGCAATCAGCGGCATCGTCGGCACCATCGAGCGGATCAGCGACATCAGCACCAACGTCGCCGCCGCGGTGGAGCAGCAGGGCTCCGCCACCCAGGAAATCGCCCGCAACGTGCAGGAGGCCGCGATCGGCACGCAGGAGGTCTCCTCGACCATCTCCGGCGTGTCGCAGTCCGCCGACCATACCGGAGAGGCCGCCGGTGGCCTGCTGAGCGCCGCCAAGGGCCTGTCGGTCCACGCGCGCACCCTGCAAACCGATGTGGACGACTTCACCCGCCAGATGAAGGCGGTCTGACCCCCTCCCTCCTCCTCTCCGGCTTTCGCGCCGGAGAGGAGGCTTTTCCCGACGCATCCTTTCCGTTGATACCGCCTCGGCGTTCGAAGCTTACCCGCCTCATACCCCATTTGATGTAGATCAATGCCGCGCCTGCATCGAAGCTGGTGCAATGCCGGCGAGCGTTTCGCGCCAAAATACCCCTACAATTGATAGGGATTACGCCGCGCCGTGGGTTTCCCTCATCGGGTTCCCCAGGACGCGCCGTGGCGTGCTGCGCATCCGGCGTCCGGCAACCGGGCGGCCAGCGGATCAATGCAAAAGGGTCTTTGGGGGAAATCATGCCCGACGGACATGTGGATCTCGACGCCGAGCACATCGGCGATCTCGACGAGTATGAGGGTGCGCTGGCCGGCCTGTCCCGCCGGGAGTTCCTGACCTACTGCACGGGCGTGGCCGCCACGCTGGGCCTGTCCCCCGCCTTTGGCGTGAAGATCGCCAACGCCGCCGTGGCCGCGCCGCGCCCGACGGTGATCTGGCTGTCGGGCCAGGCCTGCACCGGCTGCACCGAATCGCTGCTGCGCACCCATCACCCGTCGCTGGAGACGCTGATCCTCGACACCATCTCGCTCGACTACAACGAGACGCTGATGACCGGCTCCGGCCACCAGGCCGAGAACTGGAAGCAGCAGGCGATGAAGGACAATTGGGGCAAGTACCTGATGGTCACCGACGGCTCCATCCCGACGAAGGATGGGGGCGTCTACTGCAAGGTCGCCGGCAAGACCTACAAGGACGCCGTGCTGGAGTGCGCCAAGGGCGCCGCCGCGGTCATCTCCATGGGGTCCTGCTCCTCCTGGGGCGGCTGGCCGTCGACCGGCGTCAATCCGACGGGCGCCGTCGGGCTGAACGAGATCATCAAGGACAAGCCGGTCGTCTCCGTCCCCGGCTGCCCGCCGAACCCCTACAATTTCCTGTCGCTGGTCCTGCATTTCGTCGCCTTCGGCAAGTTGCCGGAGCTGGACGACAAGATGCGCCCGAAGTTCGCCTACGGCCGCCTGATCCACGAGAATTGCGAGCGCCGCCCGCATTTCGACGCCGGACGCTTCGCCATGGAGTTCGGCGACTACGGCCACCGCCAGGGCTACTGTCTCTACAAGCTCGGCTGCAAGGGGCCGGAGACCTACGCGAACTGTCCGTCCGTCGGCTTCAACGATGTCGGCCAGGGCACTTGGCCGGTCGGCACCGGCCATCCCTGCTTCGGCTGCACCGAGAAGGGCGTCGGCTTCACCAAGGGCATCCATGAGCTGGCCTCGCTGAAGTCGGTGGCGCCGCCCAACACCTACCCGGCGGTCGCCGTGGACAAGGGCGAGGGCATCTCCGCCGGGGCCGCGGCGGTGGTCGCCGGCATCGCCGGCGCGGCGGTCGGCGCCGGCGCCGTCATCTCCAGCCGGCTCGGCAAGCAGGACGCGAAGACCGAATCCTCCTCCACCGCCGCCGAGTGAGGTGACGCCATGTCGAAAAACATGATGTCAAAGAACATGATGTCGAAAAGCAGGACATCGGTCTCGCGGCGCGGCTTCCTGCGGAACGCGGTCAAGGGCAGCGCGGCCGCCGCCGCCGCGGCCTGCACCACGGTTGTCGCCGCCCCGCCGGAAGCCAACGCGCTGGTCCGCCCGCCCAAGCCGCTGCCGCCCGACGCGGTCGGCCTGCTCTACGACAGCACGCTGTGCATCGGCTGCAAGGCCTGCGTGACCGCCTGCAAGGAGGTCAACCACATGCCGCCCGACGTCGGCCCGGCCCAGCAGGGCTGGAACGCGGGGGGCGGCGACAAGCCGATCTACGACAGCCCGGTGGAGCTGTCGGCCAGGACGCTGAACGTCATCAAGGCCTACAGCCACGGCACCGGCGCCACCAAGGACGCGGCGGAGAACGGCTTCGCCTTCATCAAGCGGCAGTGCCTGCACTGCGCCGATCCGTCCTGCGTGTCGGTCTGCCCGGTGTCGGCGATGACCAAGGACGCGAAGACCGGCATCGTCAACCACGACCCGAGCGCCTGCATCGGCTGCCGCTACTGCGTGCTGTCCTGCCCGTTCGGCGTGCCGAAGTACGACTACAACGACGCCTTCGGCGAAATCAAAAAGTGCCAGCTCTGCAAGCAGCAGCTCGCCAAGAACGAGCTTCCGGGCTGCGCCGACGTCTGCCCCACTGGGGCGACGCTGTTCGGCCGCACGGAGGACCTCAAGGCGGAGGCCAAGCGCCGCACCGCGCTGACGGTCGGCGAATACACCCACTACCCGCGCGGCGATATCGCCGGCAAGGTCGGCGGTCCGCGCTCCGGCCATGAGAAGCTCGTCGAGGCGGCCTACCAGACGCACATCTACGGCGAGAAGGAGCTGGGCGGCACCCAGTGCCTCGCGGTGTCCGCCGTGCCGTTCGACAAGCTGAACCTGCCCACCAACGTGCCGGAGAACGGCTATCCGACCCTGTCGGAAGGGATCCAGCACACGCTCTACGCGGGCATGATCGCCCCCGCCACGGTGTTCGCCGGTCTCGCCTATCTGGCGCACCGCAACACCAAGAACCACACCGACGAGTGAGGGGGCCACGCCATGTCTTCGCAAGCTCATGAGCATCATGGACACGAGCACCAGCCGCTCGGTGGCCGGGTCCTCACCCTTCCCTTCCTGATCTGCGCCGCGCTCGTCGCCGTCGCCGGCGTCATCCTGTTCCAGCGCTACACGCAGGGTCTGGCCGCCGCGTCAAACCTGAACGACGGCTATCCCTGGGGCATCTGGGTGGCCATCGACGTGGTGATCGGCTCGGCCTTCGGCTGCGCCGGCTACGTCATCGCGCTGCTCTGCTACATCCTGAACCGCGGCGAGTACCACCCGCTGGTCCGTCCGGCGGTGCTGGCCAGCCTGTTCGGCTACGGCCTCGCCGGTCTGGCGGTGCTGGTCGATCTCGGCCGCTACTGGAACTTCTACCACATGATGCTGCCGTGGTACGCGCAGCCCAACTCCGTGATGCTGGAGGTCGGCCTGTGCGTGGCGACCTACACGCTGGTGCTGGTGGTGGAGTTCGCCCCGGCCTTCCTGGAGCGCTTCGGCATCGAGGGGCTGCGCGCCAAGCTGAACAAGGTGCTGTGGGTCTTCATCGCGCTGGGCGTCCTGCTGCCGACGATGCACCAATCCTCGCTCGGCACCATGATGGTCATCGTCGGGCACAAGCTGTCGCCGCTGTGGCAGTCGCAGATGCTGCCGGTCTTCTTCCTGCTGACCGCCATCCTGATGGGCTTCGCCATCGTGGTGTGGGAATCGGTCATGGCCTCGCTGAACTTCCGCCGCCCGATGGAAACGCCGGTGCTGTCGAAGCTGTCGGGCCTGATGCTGGTCGTCGCCTCGCTGTTCGTCGTGCTGCGCTTCGTCGACCTGATCGTGCGCGGCCAGATCGGCCAGATCTTCGGCGGCCCGCAGTCCGGCTGGTTCATCGCGGAAATGGTGTTGATGATCTCCGGCCTCGTGCTGCTGATCCCCAAGGCCAACCGCAACCGGTCGCGGGCGCTGTTCCTGTCGGCCTCGCTCCTGCTGGCGGCGGGCATCCTCTACCGCCTGAACGTCTATCTCATCGGCTTCACGCCGGCGGTCGGCCCTTGGCACTACTTCCCCTCGGTCAAGGAAATCATGGTCACCGTCGGCGTCTTCGCGCTGGAGATCGCGCTGTATCTCCTCTTCGTGAAGAAGCTGCCCGTCATGCACGCCGTCCATCCCGAGCACGGCTGAGTTTAGGAGAGTTTCATTATGGCTCAGCGAGTTGTTGTAGATCCGGTCACCCGCATCGAGGGCCACCTGCGGGTCGATTGTGAAGTGGACGGCGGCAAGGTCACCAACGCCTGGGCGTCGGGCCAGATGTGGCGCGGCATCGAGCTGATCCTTCAGGGCAAGGACCCACGCGACGCCTGGGTCTTCGCCCAGCGCATCTGCGGCGTCTGCACCACGGTGCACGCCATCACCTCCGTCCGCGCGGTGGAGAACGCGCTGAAGCTGGAGGTGCCGCTCAACGCCCAGTACATCCGCAACATGATCCAGGGCGCCCACAACGTCCACGATCACATCGTCCATTTCTATCACCTGTCCGCGCTCGACTTCGTGGACATCGTCTCGGCGCTGAAGGCCGACCCGGCGGCGACCGCCAAGCTGGCCCAGTCGATCTCCGGCTGGCCGCGGAACAGCACGCAGGAGTTCGCCACCGCGCAGAAGAAGCTGCAGGCCTTCATCAACTCCGGCCAGCTCGGCATCTTCGGCTCGGGCTACTGGGGCCACCCGGCGATGAAGCTGACGCCGGAAGCCAACCTGATGGCGGCGTCCCACTACCTCCAGGCGCTCGACTACCAGCGGCGCATGAACAAGGTGGTGGCGATCCTCGGCTCCAAGACCCCACACATCCAGAACATGGCGGTCGGCGGCGTCACCAACCCGATCAACATGGATAGCCAGTCCACCCTGACCCTCGAAAAGCTGATGTACATCAAGCAGCTGATCGACGAGGTGGGCGACTTCATCACCCAGGTCTATATCCCCGACGTGGCGGCCATCGGCGCCTTCTACGCCGACTGGACGCAGTATGGCCGCGGCGTGGTGAACTACCTGTCCATCCCGGACATGCCGCTGGACACCAAGGGCACCACCTTCGCCCTGCCCGCCGGCTACATCGATGGCGGCGACCTCACCAAGTTCACCCCGATCAAGGACTTCCACGACCCCTACTTCGAGAAGGGCGTGAAGGAGAGCGTGAAGCATTCCTGGTACCAGGGCGGCAAGGGTCCCCTGCACCCCTACGACGGCGAGACGATCCCGAACTTCACCGACTGGCAGGACGACGGCAAGTACAGCTGGATCAAGTCGCCGACCTTCTACGACAAGCGCGCCCAGGTCGGCCCGCTGGCCAACGTGCTGGGCATGTACGCGTCGGGCCACCAGCGCACGCAGTTCTGGGTCAACGCGGTGCTGGACGCGGTGTCGGGCCATCTCGGCAGCAAGGTCGGCGTCGACGCTCTGCACTCCACCATCGGCCGCCACGCCGCCCGCGCGGTGCGCTGCGTGGTCCTGCACGAGGAATTGCAGAACCAGTGGAAGCTCCTGATGGAGAACATCGCGAAGGGCGACACCAAGACCTTCAACAAGCCGGTGTTCCCGAAGGGCGAGATCCGCGGCTTCGGCTTCCACGAGGCGCCGCGCGGCATGCTCTCGCACTGGGTCGTGATCGAGAACGGCAAGATCAAGAACTACCAGGCGGTCGTGCCGACCACCTGGAACGCCGGTCCGCGCGACGAGGACGGGAACATCTCGGCCTACGAGGCGGCCCTGATCGACAACCCGGTGGCGGTCGCCGACCAGCCGCTGGAGATCATCCGCACCCTGCACAGCTTCGACCCGTGCCTGGCCTGCGCCGTGCACCTGACCGACACGGAAACGAAGTCGCATTATCAGGTGAAGGTCGCCTGATCCAAGCCTTCTGACCGGCCGAAAGCCCCTCTTCCCCATGGAGGAGGGGCTTTTCGCGTCGCCTGTTCAGGCCGATTGATCCAGTTCACGGCGCCCGGCGCCGATCCGGCCTCATCCTTCTGTTTCAAAATCAACGAACGGAGCGTCCGCGCCATGTCCATCCTCGTCCTCGGCCTCGGCAACATCCTCCTGATGGACGAAGGGGTGGGCGTGCGCGCCATGGAGGCGTTCGACGCCGCCTGGAGCGTGCCCGACCATGTCAGCGTGGTGGACGGCGGCACCTGTGGCATGGACATGCTGGACCTGATCGCCAGCCACAAGCACCTCATCGCGGTGGACGCGGTGAAGACCGGCGCGCCGCCGGCCAGCCTGACCGTGCTGCGCGGCGACGAGGTTCCGGCCTATTTCAAGGGCAAGCTGTCGCCCCACCAACTCGGCCTCAGCGACCTGCTGGCCTCGCTGCGCCTGCAGGACGAGGCGCCGGAGAGCGTGACGGTGGTCGGCTGCGTGCCGATGGCGCTGGGCACCGGCCTGATGATGTCTCCGGAGATCGAGGCGGTGATCCCGCGGATGGTGACGATGATCGTCGAGGAACTGGCCCGCCTCGGTGTGACCGCCACGCCCCGAAACTGAGCGTGGCGATCACGATCAATCCTCAGCGGTCGGCGCGGATCGGGCCGAACTCCACCGGGACCCAGGCGTAGCCCTTGCCTTCGGTGCGGACATGGCCGATGCCGGGGAAGGGCAGATGGGCGCCGGCCACCCACAGCTTCTGCGCCGCGGCGTCGGCGAAGAGCTTCTTGCGGGACGCGACGGCCTGCGCCTTGTCGGCGTCGAACTCGATGACGACCTCCGGGCGGGCGAACTGCACGGAGTGGCTGTGCACGACGTCGCCCCACATCAGGATGCTGCGCTCCCCCGATGTGAACAGATAGCCGCTGTGCCCCGGCGTGTGGCCGTAGGCCGCCACCGATTCCACGCCCGGCACGAGGCTGTCGCCGGGCTGGTAGGGTTTCAGCTTGCCCGCCGCTGCGTAGGGAGCCACCGCCGCGCGGGCCATGGCGAAGAAGGGCTGGCTGTCGGCCGGGGCCTTGGCCGCCACCTCCTCGCTCAGCCAGAAGTCGGCGTCGGCCTTGGCGACCTGGACCGTCGCGTTGGGGAACAGCATGGCGCCGTCCGGACGCAGCAGGCCGTTGGCGTGGTCCGGGTGCAGGTGGGTCAGCAGAACCGTGTCGATCTGCTCCGGGCTGTAGCCGGCGGCGCGGATGTTGTCGGCAATGAAGCCCAGCGCCGGACCGAAGGCCTTGGCCGTCCCGGTGTCCACCAGGACGAGGTTTGCGCCGGTGTGCACGAGGAAAGCGTTCACCGCCGTCTGGACGCCCGGTGTGTCGGCCAGGAACATCCGGGCGAGCAGGCTCTGGATATCGTCGGCGCTGGCGCCGCTGAGGATCTTGCGGTCGAGGTCGATGAAGCCGTCATACAGAGCGGTGACCTCGAAATCGCCGATGGCCATGCGGTAGTAGCCCGGCGCCTGGGTCCGCTGCTGGCCCGGCACCTCCGCCAGGGCCGGCGCCGCAGGGGCGAGGACGGCACCGGCGGTCAAGACGGCGGGAACGGCGACAGCCAGGGTGAGCAGGGCACTGCGCAAGGTGACGAAGGTCGGCGGAGTCATCGGCGAGGTTCCCCTTCAGAATGGTCGGCGCCCAGCATGGCCGTCCTGGCCGCGCGGCGGAAGGGCAACCGCGCGCATGACGCCAATGCATTGATCGAGACCATGGAAATGTCGTCACCGCTGCGCATGGGATCGCCCGGTGGAAGGTCTGCCGGATCATCGCCAGCGACTCGGTCCCCGCTGCACGAGGCGGCGGACACCCGCGGGTAAGTCGACATCGTCGAGGCATCGGCACGGAACGGCCACCCGGCGAGAGTTGTCTTGAGGATTAGCCCGTCACCCCCATCCGGACCAGGCGGCGCCGGACGTGTCGTGACGCGAGCCTGGCTTCAACCACCACGGGCCGGCCCGTCCGATCGCGTCACGGCTGAAAGCAATCGGACAAGCACTGGGCGACGAGGAAGCAAAGCCGCTTTGCGCGTCACCAAAACACCACTCGCTTATCGAAGATTTTCAATTTTTGCCTGTTTATGAAATTATAGGAAAATTAACAATCCAAGCACATAACAAAAAGCCGCGCAGTGTCCTTCGTCCTTGAAGGTCATAGGGAGACCGGGATGAGAATTATCGGAAAAATCATTACGGCCAACGCGATTATGGCCGTCGTCCCACTCTGCCTGGCTGGGTTCATCGCGTACGACGCGGTATCCGACGTGCGCACGCAACTGGAAGCGCAACGCAACCTTGCCGCGTATGAAACCGCCATCGCGATCGGCTCCAAGGTGCCCACCGAACGGTCGGCGTGGGGCTATGCCTTCGGGGTTTCCGGCCAGTTGGACGCCGAGACGAACAAGCGGCTCGAAACGACGGGCGCCGCGCTCGACGAGTCCATCGGCGCGGCGCGGCAGCGCTTCGCGGCGGCTGGATTGCCGACGGCGACGATCGACCGTCTCACCGCGGAATTGAAGACGATGCGGACGGACGGACGGAATGCGCTGATGCAGCCCCCCTCCTCCCGTCCCGCCAACGCCTATGCCACCGTGGTCGACGGCCTTGCGAAGGCAAGCGATCTGGGAGGAAAAGCCACCGACGAAGCCTTCCGCGCGACGATAAAGGCGGATCAAACCCTGCTTTCGACCACCAGCCTCGCCCGCACGGCCCAGGACCTGCGTGACATCGATGGGGTTCGCTCCTCCTTCCTCGCCATTTTTGTCAATGGCACGGAGCAGACCCCCGAGCGCATCAAGACCCTGACCGAAATGACCGGCAAGATCGCCCTGCTCTGGCAGCAGATCGGGAAGGCGGTCGAGGCTATGGGCAGTCCTCCGGACCTCGTGAAGGCGTTGGACCATATGAAGGCGACGGTGATGTCGGATGGCGAGGCGCGCTTCCAGGCCGCCCTCGCCGCGGCGCGGGATCGCGCGCCGCCGCCCGTCACCTATGCCGAATGGAACAAGTGGGCCGGCCCGATGCTGAACAACATCCTGGTGATGCGGGATGCGGCGCTGGTCAACGCCAAGGAACAGAACGCCGACACCCTGAGCCGGGCGTGGTGGCAGTTGGGCATCGCGTTGACGGTCATCGCGGCCATCCTGGCGGCCTTCGGCCTGGCGCTGCTGCTGATGTTCCGGCAGGTCATCCGCCGCCTGCACCGGCTGACCGCCGCAATCCTGCGGCTGGCGCAAAACGATCTCGCCGTCGAGATTCCGCAACCCACCGCCACCGACGAGATCGGCGACATGGCCCGCGCGCTTCAGGTTCTGAAGGACGGCGCCGAAGAGCGCGTCCGTCTGACCGAAACCGGCAAGGCCGAGGTTGTCAGCAAGGAAAAGCGGACGCGGGCGCTGGAGGATCTGATCCGCGGCTTCGACCGCAAGTCCGCCGACATCCTGAGCAAGCTCGGCGCCTCCACCGCCGGGATGAGCCAGTCGGCGGGGCTGATGGCAGCGCTGGCCGACCAGACCCACCGGCAATCGACCGCCACCGCCGCCGCCGCCGAGCAGACCGCCACCAACGTCCAGACCGTCGCGGCGGCCAGCGAGGAGATGACCGCCGCGATCCAGGAGATCGGCCGTCAGGTCACCCGTTCCAACGAAATCGCCGGGAAGGCGGTGGCGGAGGCCGGGCAGACCAGCGACAGCGTGCGCAGCCTGGCCAGCGCCGCCGGGCGCATCGACGACGTCGTCAAGCTCATCCAGGGCATCGCCGCCCAGACCAATCTGCTGGCGCTGAACGCCACCATCGAGGCGGCGCGGGCCGGCGAGGCCGGCAAGGGGTTCGCGGTCGTGGCGGGAGAGGTCAAGAGCCTCGCCAACCAGACCGCCAAGGCTACCGAGGAAATCTCGGCGCAGATCGCCTCCGTGCAGTCCGCGACCCAGGGCACGGTGGCGGCGATCGAAGGGATCGGCGCCACCATCGCGTCGATCAACGAGATCTCCGCCACCATTGCCGCCGCGACCGAAGAGCAGAACGCCACCGCCGGCGAGATCTCGCGCAACATCGTCGAGGCGGCGCGCGGCACCCAGGAGGTCAGCGGCAACATCGCCAACGTCAACGGCGCCGCCACGCAGGCCGGCACCGCCGCCGCCGAGGTTCTGGAGTCCGCCAGAACCCTGTCGCAATGGGCCGACGCACTTCATCAGGAAGTCTCGACCTTCCTCGCGGCCATCCGGGCGGCCTAGGCGGAACGCCGTCGATGCGATGCGCCGCGTGGAACGCGGCATACAAAAAGGCCCGGCGGAAAAACCCGCCGGGCCTTTTCGATTGCGTCGAAGGCGGTGCTCCGGATCAGCCCAGCGCGAGCAGCGCCACGCCGGCCAGACCGACCACGGCGCCGGTGCCGCGCAGCGCCAGGGCCCCCCTGCGGCCTTCCACCAGACGGCGCAGCGACAGGGCGGCGCCGATGCCCGCCCCGTGCAGCAGCGCGGTGGACAGGGCGAAGCCCAGGCCGTAGAGCAGCGGCTCCGCCGCCTCCGGCATCTCGGCGCCGTGGGCGTGGCCGTGGAACACGGCGAACAGGGCGACCACACCGGCGGAGGCCAGCAGCGGCAGCCGGGACTGCAGGGCGATCAGGGCGCCCAGGGCGACCACGGACAGGACGATGCCAAGCTCGACCTGCGGCAGGTCGATGCCGGCGACACCCAGCAGTCCGCCGCCGATCATCGCGCCGACGAAGGCCGTCGGCAGCGCCCACAGGGCCTTGCCGCCGCGCTGCGCGGCCCACAGGCCGACGGCGACCATGGCCAGCAGGTGATCCCAGCCGCCGACCGGGTGCATGAACCCATGGACGAACCCGGCATCATGGGCGCCGAAGGTGTGGGCGAACGCCGCGTTGGGCAGCGCGGCCAGGGCCGCCGCCGCGGTGACCGACGCGAGAGCGATGCGTTTCATTCGTGAAAACCCCTGCTGTATCGTTGAGCGGCGCACGACCGACCCCTACCCCATCGCGCGCGAAGCGGTCGCCACTTTAGCAGAACCGTTCCGATTGGAAATGGCGGAGCGCCATGAAATTGCGTCGGACCGCATGTTTGACGCACATCAATGTGCGGATTCAACCCCCGGTCAAGATGCCGCGGTTACGTCGCCAGTGTCACGACGACCGGCTTCCCCGCGTGAGGACGCGCGCATGTGTCTCGGCATCCCGATGCAGGTCCTGGAAACCGATGGCTTCACCGCGCGCTGCACCGGCCGCGGCGAGGAGCGGCGCGTCAACGTCATGCTGATCGAGGAGGTGCCGGAAGGCGGCTGGGTCCTCGTCCATCTCGACCGCGCCGTCCGCCCACTGGAGTTCGAAGAGGTGGAGCCGCTGAACCGCGCGCTGGACGCCATCCTGCTGGCCGCGAAGGGGGAGAATGTGGACCACCTGTTCGCCGACCTCATGGAAAAGGCGACCGCATGACCCCCGGCGGCCCCGAGGCGGGCTTCGCCGCCGACGCGCGTCCCGCCTGCGGGTCTTGCGGCGCGGTCTACAACCCCACGGCGGGCGATCCGGGGCGGGAAGTGCCGCCGGGAACGCCCTTCGGCGGCCTGCCGGACTATTGGCGCTGCCCGGGTTGCGGCGGGCCGCAGCATGGCTTCACCGTCGCGGCACCGCCCGGCGGCGATGCGATGGACGCGCGCGTCGCCGCCCTGACCGCCAGCTACCGCCTGATCGCGGAGCGCGACATGGCCGGCGTTCCCATCTGCAACGCCGCCCTTGCGGTGGAGGCGCTGGGGTTCCGCCCCCAAGGGCCGGGCTGGATCGGCTGCGTCATCGCCCCCTGGTTCCTGAACGCCGTGCTGATCCCGCGCGATCCCGCCTTATGGGCGGAGCGGCGCGACGGCGACAAGATGGAGATCGCCCTGCCCTCCGGCGCCTACCGCTTCACCGCGGCGCGCGTGGGCGTCCTGGGAACGCTGGCGGTGATCCCGCTCGCCTCGGCTATGAACGTGTTTCCCGATCAGCAGGACGCCCGCGACGCCGCCGCCCTGGCGCTCGACCATCTGATGCGGGAGCCGCAGCCACTGGCGCCACAGACCGAGCCGCCGCCGGCAAGCGATGCGGAGGCGGCGAAGCCCGCCCTGTCCCGCCGCTCCCTGTTCGGGAGAGCGCGCCGATGAGCGTGGTGGGCGGTGGACTGGAAGGCACCGTGTCGGTGCGGCTGCGGACCGCCAACGGGCGGGTGCGCGCCGTGTCGGTGCAGGTCCGCCGCCCCGCCGCCGCCCGCGCCCTGTGCGGACGCACGCCAGACGAGGCGATGCGCCTCGTGCCGCTGTTGTTCAGCCTGTGCGGCACCGCCCAGTCGCTGGCCGCGCTTGAGGCTCTTGAGGGTGCGCTCGGTCTCGACGCCCGACCGCACATCACCGCCCGCGTCCTGCTGGCCGAGGCGGAAGCCGCGACGAACCACGCGTGGCAAGTCCTGATGGACTGGCCGGCACGGCTCGGCGAGGCGCCGCAGCCCAAGGAGTTGGCAGTCCTGCGCGCCGCGGCGGCGGCGATCCATCCTGCGCTCTACCCGGCCCGCGACGGGCTGCGCCTCGGCGGCGGCTCCCTGCGGCCCGACCGCGCCGCTCTGACCGCCGCCATCGCGGCCCTGCGCAAGGGGGTGGAGCGCGCCGTCTTCGCCGCCCCGGCTCCCACCGACGTGGCGGCGTTGGAGCGCTGGGCCGAGGCGGGCGGAACCGGTGCGGCTCGGCTGATTCGCCGCGTCCTGGCACCGGGCATGGCAGGCTTCGGCGCCTGCGGCGTGGCGGCGCTGGAGCCGCGTCCGGCGGGCTGGTTCGGCGAGCGGCTGTCCGTCGACGCGGAGTTCTCCGCGCGTCCCCGGCAGGACGGTGCCCCGGCCCACACCGGGCCGCTGGCCCGCCGCACCGCGCATGCGCATCCGCTGGTCGCCGCGTTGCTGGCCCGGCACGGCTCCGGTCTCGCCGCTCATGCCGCCGCCCGGCTGGTGGAACTGGCGGGACTGGCGGAGCGCTTGGCATCCTGGGCGGACCGCCTCGACGACGCCGAACCGGCTCCGCACACCGGCGCCACGCGGCGCGGCGCGGGAAGTGGCGTCGTGGAAACAGCCCGCGGGCGCCTCGCCCACTGGCTGCGGCTTGAGGACGGTCGTATCGCCGATTATCGCATCGCGGCGCCGACCGAATGGAATTTCGCCGCGGACGGACCGCTGGCCCGGGGTTTGGAAGGCACCGCGGCCGACGCGGGTCTGGCCGAACGTGCCGGCCTGCTGGTGGCCGCACTCGATCCCTGCGTGGCCTCCGCCATCACGATTCAGGACGAGGACTGACCCATGCACGAGCTGGCGCTCAGCCAGGGCATCATCGACGTGATCCGCGATCAGGCCGCGGCCCAGGGCTTCACGACGGTGAAGACGGTGCGTCTGGTCATCGGCACCCTGTCCCACGTCGAACCGGAGGCCATCGCCTTCGGCTTCGACGCGGTCAGCCGCGGCACCATCGCGGAGGGCGCCGTTCTGGACATCGAACGCCCGCCGGGTCAGGCCTTCTGCCTGTCCTGCGAGAAGCCGGTCCCGCTGCCCGAGCGGTCGGCCCCCTGCCCGGACTGCGGCGGCCACCAGCTGATGGTGACCGGCGGCGAGGAAATGCGCGTCAAGGAACTGGAGGTGGAGTGATGTGCACGGTCTGCGGCTGCGCCGAAGGCGAAACGAAAATCGAAGCCGGCCACGCGCACGGCCATCACCACCACGGTCACGACCATCATCATGATCATGACCACCATCATCATCACGACCACAGCCACGAGCATCTCGGCCCGGACGGCAAGGTCTACCGGCACACGCACGGCGACGACCATGGCCATGATCATGGGCATGACCACGGCACCATCGACCTCGGCCGCGGCCCGGCGGGGACGGAGGTGCCGGGAATGTCGCAGACCCGGCTGGTCGCCATCGAACAGGACATCCTCGCCAAGAACGACAGCTTCGCCGCGGTGAACCGCCAGCTGTTCGCGGCGAAGGGCGTGTTCGTGCTGAACCTGATGTCCAGCCCCGGTTCGGGCAAGACGACCCTGCTGACCCGCACGCTGATCGACCTGAAGGGGCGGTTCCCGATGGCGGTGATCGAGGGCGACCAGCAGACCTCCTTCGACGCCGACCGCATCCGCGCCACCGGCACCCCGGCCATCCAGGTCAACACCGGCAAGGGCTGCCATCTCGACGCCCAAATGGTTACCCTGGCAATGGGGCGCCTGCCGATGGAGGCGGGCAGCGTTCTGTTCATCGAGAATGTCGGCAACCTCGTCTGCCCGGCCGGTTTCGACCTCGGCGAGGCGCACAAGGTCGTCGTGCTCTCGGTGACGGAGGGGGAGGACAAGCCCCTGAAATACCCGGCGATGTTCGCGGGCGCCGACCTGCTGCTGGTCAACAAGGTCGATCTGCTGCCGCATCTGACCTTCGACGTGGCGCGCATGATCGCCTACGCCCGCCAGTTGAAGCCGAACCTGCGCGTGATCGAGGTTTCCGCGACCGCCGGCCAGGGGCTCGATGACTGGTACGGCTGGATCGAGGAGGGGCTTGCGACGGCCGTGGCGGGACGCGGCGCATGAGCCCCGCCGATTTCCTTCTGATGGCCGGGGCCTGCCTGTACTTCATGGCCACCCCCGGACCCGGCATTTTCGCTGTGGTCGCCCGCTCCCTCGCCCTGGGCTGGCGGCGCAATCTGGGTTTCCTCGCCGGAATGGTGGTGGGCGACCTCGTGCTGCTGGCGCTCGCCCTCGGCGGGCTGGCCGCCGTCGCCCACACCTTCGAGGAGTTGTTCACCCTGCTGCGCTTCGCCGCCGCCGGTTACCTGATCTGGCTGGGCATCCGAACATGGCGCGCGCCCGTCACCCTCGGTGGAGACCCGCCGGTGGCCGAAGGCGCGCAGTTGCGGGGCTTCGCGAGCGGGTTGGCCCTGACCCTTTCCAACCCGAAGACCATCCTGTTCTACATGGCCTTTCTCCCGGCCTTCGTGGATCTGACCCGCGTATCCGCCACCGACGCCGTGCTGATGGCCGGCATCGTGGTGGGCGTGTTGAGCGCCGTCCTGCTGACCTACGCCATGGCGGCGTCGCGCGCCCGTCATCTGTTCCGCAGCGAGCGGGCCATGAAGGCACTGAACCAGGGCGCCGGCACGTTGATGATCGGCGCTGGCGTGGCGGTCGCCGCGCGGTGAAACGGCTTCGCCTCCGGGTCCGCGGGCAGGTGCAGGGGGTCGGCTTCCGGCCCTTCCTGCATGGGCTGGCGCACCGCCTCGCACTGACCGGTTGGGTGCTGAACGACGGGGCCGGGGTGCTGGCGGAGGTGCAGGGCGAGACCCTGGAGCGCTTTTTGACGGCGCTCGCGAAGGATGCCCCACCGTTGGCGCGGATCGACGCGGTCGAGGCGGAAGACTGCCCCATCCGCCCCGACGAGGCGGGTTTCGCCATCCTTGCGTCGCGGCACGGAACGGTGACCACCGGGGTCGCCCCCGACGCCACCGTTTGCCCGGCCTGTCTGGCCGAGCTGTTCGACCCGGCGGACCGGCGCCACCGCTACCCCTTCCTCAACTGCACCCATTGCGGGCCGCGCTTCACCATCACGCGCGCCCTGCCCTACGACCGGCCGCAGACCGCCATGGCGGGCTTTCCGCTCTGCCCGGACTGCGCCGCCGAATACGCCGATCCCGCCAACCGCCGCTTCCACGCCCAGCCGACCGCCTGCCCGGCCTGCGGCCCGCGCCTGTCCCATTCCATCGAGGAAATGCTGGTCGCGCTGCGCGGCGGACGGATCGTTGCCATCAAGGGGCTGGGCGGCTTCCACCTCGCCTGCGACGCGTTCAACGCGGCGGCGGTGGAACGGCTGCGAGCGCGCAAGCAGCGCAACGGCAAGCCCTTCGCCCTGATGGTCGCCAACGCTGCTTCCGCGGAGCGGTTCGTGGAAATCGGGGAGGCGGAACGGGCGTTGCTGGAGGGGGTGGAGCGGCCTGTGGTGCTGTTGCGGCGGCGGGACGGCGCCCCCACACTTCCCGACGCCATCGCTCCCGGTCTCGCCTGGTTGGGCGTCATGCTGCCCTACACGCCGATCCAGTACCTGTTGTTCCACGAGGCCGCCGGACGCCCGGACGGCACGGCATGGCTGGAGCGGCCGCAGGACCTCACCCTGGTCATGACCTCCGCCAACCCAGGCGGCGAACCGCTCGCCATCGGCAACGCCGAGGCGCGGCAACGGCTGGCAGGAATCGCCGACCTGATCGTCGATCATGACCGCGACATCCTGATCCGCGTCGACGACAGCGTCATGCGGGTGGTGGCAGGCGCGCCGGCGTTCCTGCGACGGGGACGGGGCCATGCGCCGGTGCCCATCCGTCTACCGCGCTCCGGACCGTCGGTGCTGGCGGTCGGCGGGCACCTGAAGGCCACCGTTTGCCTGACCCGCGGCGACGAAGCCTTCCTCAGCCAGCACATCGGCGATCTCGACAACGCCGCGACCGTAGCGTTCCTTGAGGACAGCGTCGCCCATCTGCGCCGCATCCTGGCGGTGGAGCCGGTGGCCGTCGCCCACGACCTCCACCCCGACTTCCAGAGCACCCGCTTCGCCGAATCGCTCGGCCTGCCGACCCTGCCGGTGCAGCATCACCACGCCCACATCGCCGCGGTGCTGGCCGAACACGGCCTGGACGGCCCGGCGCTGGGGCTGGCGCTGGACGGGTTCGGGCTGGGGACGGACGGCGGGTCCTGGGGCGGGGAGATGCTGCTGGCGGAGGGCACCGGCTTCACGCGCCTCGGCCATCTGGCGCCGCTGACCCAGCCGGGCGGCGATGTCGCGGCGCGCCAGCCCTGGCGCATGGCGGCGGCGGCGCTGGCCCGCATGGGGCGCGGCGCGGAGATCACCGGGCGCTTCGCCTCCTGCGGGCCGGCGGACGGCGTGCGGCGGATGATCGAGGCCGGCGTCAACGCGCCGCCCACCAGCTCCTGCGGGCGCTGGTTCGACGCCGCCTGCGGCCTGCTGGGGATTCGCGCCGACGCCGGCTTCGAGGGCGAGGCGCCGATGGCCCTGGAATCGCTGGTGCGCCGCCCCACGGTGCTGGAGGGCGGCTGGCGGATCGACGGCGGCGTGCTGGATATCACCCCCCTCCTGGAAAGTTTGTTGCAGATCAATGCGCAGGAGGGGGCCGACCGGTTCCATGGCACCCTGGCCGCGGCGCTGGTCGCTTGGGCCATGCCGGCGCTGACGGCGCGCGGCCTCGACCGCATCGCCCTGTCCGGCGGCTGCCTGATGAACGCCGTTCTGGCGGAGGGGTTGAGCGCCGGCTTCGCGGCGCGCGGCGTCACCGCGCTGCTGCCGCGCCAGGCACCGGCCAACGACGGCGGGCTCAGCCTGGGACAGGCCTGGGTCGCCATGCAGAGTTTGCTTGAGGAAGGACCGCCCCCATGTGCCTCGCCGTTCCCGCCCGCGTGATCGAGCTTCTGGAGGACGACCGCGCCACCGTCAGCCTGGGCGGGGTGAAGGTCGCCTGCTCCCTGGCGCTGGTCGAGGGCGTGGCGGTGGGCGACTACGTCATCGTGCATGTCGGCTACGCCCTGTCCAAGCTCGACCCGGAAGAGGCGGAGCGCACGCTTGCCCTGCTCGCCGAAACCGGCACTGGCACCGGTGCCTTGCCGCCCGCCTCGGATGCCGCCTGACTTTGTGGACCCCGCCATGACCGACCGCCGTCTCTTCACCCGCAAGCTCGACCTCGCCCGCGGCACCGTGGACATGAGCCACGGATCCGGCGGCAAGGCCATGGCCCAGCTGGTGCGGGAACTGTTCGCCGCCGCCTTCGCCAACCCGCTGCTCGACCAGGGCAACGACCAGGCGGCCTTCGACCCGCCCGCCGGACGGATGGTGGTGACGACCGACGGCTTCGTCGTCTCGCCCCTGTTCTTTCCCGGTGGCGACATCGGCTCGTTGGCCGTGCACGGCACGGTGAACGACGTCGCCATGGCCGGGGCGGTGCCGCTCTATCTGACCGCCGGCTTCATCCTGGAGGAAGGCTTCCCGCTGGCCGACCTGAAGCGGCTGGTGGACAGCATGGCCCACGCCGCGCGCGAGGCCGGCGTGTCCATCGTGACCGGTGACACCAAGGTTGTGGAGCGCGGCAAGGGCGACGGCGTCTTCATCACCACCACCGGCATCGGCGTGGTGCCGCCCGGCGTCGCCCCGTCCGGCGAGCGGGCGCGGCCCGGCGACGCGATCCTGGTCAGCGGCACCATGGGCGACCACGGCGTCGCCATCATGTCCACCCGCGAGAATCTCAGCTTCGAGACGGACATCCGGTCGGACAGCGCGGCGCTGCACGGGCTGGTCGCCGGCATGGTCGCGGCGGTGCCGGACGTGCATGTCCTGCGCGACCCGACTCGCGGCGGTCTGGCAACGACGCTGAACGAGATCGCCCACCAGTCGGGAGTCGGCATGCTGCTGCGCGAGGCCGACATCCCGCTGAAGGCGGAGGTCGCAGCCGCCTGCGAACTCCTGGGGCTCGACCCGCTCTACGTCGCCAACGAAGGCAAGCTGATCGCCATCTGCGCAGCCGAGGACACCGAACGCCTTCTGTCGGCCATGCGCGCCCATCCGCTGGGGGTCGATGCCGCGGTCGTCGGCACGGTGGTCGTGGACTCCCACCGCTTCGTGCAGATGGAGACGCGCTTCGGCGGCAAGCGCATCGTCGATTGGCTGTCTGGCGAGCAGCTTCCCCGCATCTGCTGAGCCTCCGCTTGCGCCGGAAGAGGCACTCCGTCGGCTTCGCTCACGCCACCCGGCGTACCGCAATGGAACTGTGGCGGATCGGCCCAGCCGGGGGACCCCGGACGCGCCTCACGCGTTGCCTCCCCCGGAAGGCGGTCGTGTTTCCGCCAGCCGAATTGTGAGTACGGGGGATCGATGGGTATTCCGCAGTCCATCCAGTTGGGTGCTGCACCGCTGGAGCCGGCGACGCTCGCCGGCACGGCGTCCGCCGCTGAGCTGGTCGCGCGCTTGCCGGCCACGGCACCGCTGCACCGCAACCGGGTGAAACGGGCCTTCGACCTCGTGGGGGCGGTCGGGCTGATTCTGTTCTTCGGACCGTTGATGCTGATCGTCGGGCTCCTCATCACGCTGGACGGCGGCCCCGCGGTGTTCGGCCACCGGCGCATCGGGACGGAGGGTCGGGACTTCACCTGCTGGAAGTTCCGCTCCATGGTCGTCAACGCACCTGAGGTGTTCGAAAAGCTGATCGAATCCGATCCGGAGGCCCGCGCCGAATGGGAGGCCACGCGCAAGCTGCGCAACGATCCCCGCATCACCTGGATCGGCCGTTTCCTGCGCCGCACCAGCCTGGACGAGTTGCCGCAGCTCTTCAACGTCCTGACCGGCGATATGAGTCTGGTCGGCCCGCGCCCCATCGTGCAGGAGGAGGTGGCGCGCTATCACGTCTGCTTCCCCTTCTACACGCGCTGCCGCCCCGGCCTGACCGGACTGTGGCAGGTCAGCGGCCGCAACGACGTGGACTATGGCCGGCGCGTCCAGCTCGACACCGCTTATCTGCTGGGCTGGAGCTTCTGGGGCGACTTCCGCATCCTGCTGCGCACGGTCGGCGTGATGCTCAGCGGAAAAGGTGCCTATTAAGGCTTAGAATCCCCGCGCCGCCGCCCTCCCTCGCCCGGAGAGTGGCGGCGCGGAGGGCAGAGACACATATCCTATCCTGGGCGAGGCGACGGGCCCTGCGGCACCAGGGGGCAGGATTTGAGATTGCCCGGTCAACGTGCTAGGTTGCGAATGGACGACCGGCGGGACCGGCCGAAAGGCCATGCTCCGCCGTACGAAAGCACAGACGCACCGGCCTTGGGCGTCCGACAGGCGAAACCCCTGGTACAATAAGGCTTGCAGTCGCGTTGATGGCTTTGATTCCGCCGGCCGGGCCGGTCAGTCAAGAGGGGCGCAGGATGGCGAAACTGCTGGCGGCGCTGTTGCTGCTGATGGTGGCGATGGGACCCGCCTGTGCGGTGGTGCCCGCTTCCCGCGCCGACACCAGCATCGCGCTGGAGCATTACCGGCAGGAATTCGCAAAAGCCAAGGGCACCTCCACCCTCCCCTCCCCGGCGGACCGCAACTATCTCCTCTTCTCCGACGTCATGCGCCGCGTGCTGGCCGAACATGTGAAGCCGGGCACGCCGCAGGTTCTGGTCGAAAAGGCCGTCGCCGGCCTTCAGAAGAAGAAGAAGGAGGAGCCGGGGGCAACCGACCGGACGCTCACCGAGGCGGCGCTGGACGCGATGCTGACCTCCCTCGATCCCTATTCGGCCTTTCTCGACTCGGAGCACTTCCGCTACATGCGGGAGCAGACCCAGGGTGAGTTCGGCGGGCTGGGCATCGAGGTGACCATGGACGAGGACAGCGGCCTGATCCGCGTCGTATCGCCCATCGACGGCTCCCCCGCCGCCCGCGCCGGACTGCGCACCGGCGACCTGATCGCCCGCATCGACGAGGCGCAGGTCAAGGGCATGAACCTGCGCGACGCGGTGGCCCGCATGCGCGGCCCGGTCGGCACCTCGGTCGCCCTGACCATGCGGCGCAACGGCGGCAACAGCGGGAACGGCGGTCCCGACGCTCCCTTCCGGGTGTCGCTGACCCGCGCGATCGTGAAGATCCAGCCCGTGCGCTACCGGCTGGAGGGCGACGTCGCCTATATCCGCATCGCCGCCTTCAATCAGCAGACCTCCCACGCGCTGGACGAGGCGGTGGAGGAGATGCGCCGGCAGGCCCATGGCCGGCTGGCCGGGGCGGTGCTGGATCTGCGCAACAACCCCGGCGGCCTGCTCGACCAAGCGGTGAACGTCGCCGACCGCTTCCTGGAGGCGGTGGACATCGTGTCGGTGCGGGGCCGCGATCCGGACGAAAACCGCCGCTACACCGGCACGTCGGGCGACCTGCTGGCCGGGCTGCCCATCGTCCTGCTGATCAACAGCGGGTCGGCCTCGGCGTCGGAGATCGTGGCGGGCGCCCTTCAGGACCACAGCCGGGCGCTGCTGTTCGGCACGCGCAGCTATGGCAAGGGCTCGGTGCAGACCATCTCATCGCTGTCCGGCGACATCGGTATTCGCCTGACCACCGCACGCTATTTCCGCCCGTCCGGCGGACTGGTCGACTGCTTCGGCGTGTCGCCAAACCTGGAGATCAAGCCGGCCAACGACAACAGCGAGGAAACGCATCCCGACCCGGCGACCTGCGACCCGCACGCCACCCCGCCGCCGCCGCCGCGCGCCTGGAGGATCGAGGACCTGTGCCCGGACGTGGCCGCCGCCCCGTCGAAGCCGGACGCCGACCGCCCGCTGGACTGCGCTGTCGCCGCTATCCGCACCCGCCTGATGGGCACGCTGATCGGGCGGCCATAAGCAAAAGCCCCTCTCCTCGGCGAGACCCAACAAAAAAGCCCTCCGTTCCAGTGGAACGGAGGGCTTTTTCTTTGTGCCCCACTCACCGTCTCGAACCGTGTTGGCGGATCGCGACGGCGGGGGAAATGGTGCTGCTTCCGCGACCGGACGTGAGGGGATGGGTCCGCCCCGCCCCCTCAAACCCGGCTGTTCGACGTCAGACCACTTCGACGCGCTGCGCTTCCGGACCCTTGACGCCCTGGCGGACGGTCACCCGCACCTGCTCGCCGTCGGCGAGCACGTCCAGGCCCGAGCGCTCCAGAGCGCGGATGTGGATGAAAATGTCCTTGCCGCCGGTGGACGGGGCGATGAAGCCGAAGCCCTTGGACACGTTGAACCACTTCACGGTGCCGTCGACCGTCTCCTCGGCGCCGCCGGCGGCGCCGCCGTAGCTGCTGCCACCGCCGTAGCTGCCGCCGCCACCGTAACCGCCGCCGTAGCTGTCGCCGCGCGGAGCGCGCGCCGCCGGGCGCGGGGACTCACTGGCGGTCGAGGTGTCGACGTCGTGGATGGTGGCGACCTGCGGGCCCTTCGGGCCGCGGGACAGGTCACAGGTGATGGTGGCACCCTCGGGCAGGCTGTCGTGTCCGCAGAACTGCAGAACCGTGGAATGCAGGAAGGCATCCGGCGAGCCGTCTTCGGGCGTGACGAAGCCGAAGCCCTTCGTCGCGTTGAACCACTTGACGGTGGCGCGGATGTTGCGCTGGGTGATCTCGGGAGCGCGGAAGCTGTTGCGCTGCGGACGGTCGAACATACGTGGTCTCATCTGTCGTGATAGGCCATGCCCCAACAGGCGGAACATGGCCCTCCGAAGATGATCCGTTCCGCCGCGCTTTTCAATTGAGATCGCGCGCGCCGGAAAGAAAGATTCGGCAAAAACCCAGCCGAAGGCCGCCCGGCGGTCACCGGGCGACCAAAAATATCGCAATTGCTGCGAGAATCGGCGGATTACCGGTCAAGTCCGGGCGCTCAAGACCGCCCTATCAGAACTGGACCGTCAGACCGCCCCGCAGCACTTCTTGTGCTTCTTGCCGCTGCCGCAGGGGCAGGGATCGTTCCGGCCGACCTTGGGGCCGCTGCGCGGGCGGGCGCCCAGAGTGCCGTCCACATAGTACCAGCGGCCGTCCCGCTTGGTGAAGCGGCTGGTCTCATGATGCTTCTGCGGCTTGCCGTTCATGGTGAAGTGGGCAACGAACTCGACCACGCCGTCCTCGTCCTGCGCCCCGCCGGCCTCGGTGCTGCGGACCTCGAGGCCGGTCCACTGGCTGTTGGCGGCCCAGGTCTCGATCTCCTTGCGGTCGAAGTCCTCGCGGGTCTCCGGGAGCAGCGTCTCCTGCAGATAGTCGATCTTCCCGCAGGCAAAGGCCGAATAGCGCGACCGCATCAGCGCTTCGGCGGTCGGCGCCAGCGCGCTGCCGTCCAGATAGGGGCCGCAGCAAGCGTCCAGGGGCTTGCCGGAGCGGCAGGGGCATTCGGTGGTGGCGGTGGTGGTCATGACTTCCGGCCTCTCGATTTGAGGGCGCCATGCATAGCGCAGCCGGCGCGGCGCGCCAAGCGTCACGGCCGCCGCCGGTTGGCCGCGTGAACTGGCCGCCGCAAATTCGCCTGAACCGGACCGGCATTCGCGCTAACCTGTACAAAACAGGGGCGCCCGGCCCGGAGCGATGGAACCGGTGATGACCAGACGCGGACCCGACCTTCCCACGCGGCGCATCGCCGCCGACACCGTGCTGATCCGCCAGGGCGAGGCCGGGGACTGCGCCTGGCTGATCCAGTCGGGCGAGTTGGAGGTTCTGCTGGACGGTCCGGACGGCCCGCGCCACCTGGGCACCGTCGGCGCCAACGCCATCGTCGGGGAGATGGCCCTGCTGGACGACGGACTGCGCAGCGCCACGGTGCGCGCCCTGACCACCGTCGAGGCGGTGGAACTGTCCCGCGGCACCTTCCGCGCGCTGCGCGGCCGCTGCCCGCCGCTGACCTCCTACCTGCTGGAAAGCCTCGTCGCCGCGATCCGCCGCAGCTACGGCCTGTCCCAGCCCGAGCGGCAGGAGGGCGGCGCCGCCATCCGCTCCTCCGATTCCTTCGCCACGGTGGCGGACCGCCGCATGTTCCGCCACGGCCACAGCTTCTTCCGCCAGGGGGACGAGGGAACGGCGGCCTACCTGATCCAGTCCGGCTCGGTCGGCGTTCGGCGCGACGAGACCGACCTCGGCGTGCTGGGGCCGGGACGCATCTTCGGGGAATTGGCTCTCCTCGCAAACCGGCCGCGCGCCGCCACCGTCGTTGCGCTGGAGGCCACGGTCTGCGAAATCATCCGCAAGGACCAGTTCGCCAAAGCCATCGAGACGATGCCGCCCATCCTGCGCTCGCTGACGCGCATCTACATCGAACAGCTGTCCGGCGGACGGCTCCTGCCCCACCACGCCGAACCCGCAAGAACCGACCCTCCATGACGTCCAAGACCACCACCAAAGCCGTCCGCGTCAAAACCGCCCGCCCGAAAGTTCCCCGCCCGCAGCCCGACCTGTCCTTCGAAACCGCGCTGGGCCAGGGGCGGCTGGTCTGCGGAATCGACGAGGTGGGGCGCGGCCCGCTCGCCGGCCCTGTGGTCACCGCCGCCGTGGTGCTGCCGGCGGGCGGCCTGCCCGACGCGCTGGCCCGTGCCATCAACGACAGCAAGGCGCTGAGCCTGCGCGCCCGCGAGGCGTTGGAGCCGGAGATCCGCGCCCACGCCCTGGCCGTCGCGCTCGCCGCGGCGTCCGCGGCGGAAATCGACGCCCTCAACATCCACAAGGCCACGCTGCTGGCCATGAAGCGCGCCTACGAGGCGCTGCCCGGCGAGCCGCCCGCCGTCGCGCTGATCGACGGCAAGTTCAAGCCCGACCTGTCCTGCCTGATGGAAGCCATCGTCAAGGGCGACGGGCGCAGCCAGTCGATCGCGGCCGCCTCCATCGTCGCCAAGGTGGCGCGCGACCGCGAGATGATACGGCTGGCCGAGCTTCACCCGGAGTATGGCTGGGACCGCAACGCCGGCTACCCGACGCCGGAGCATCTGGAGGCGCTGCGCCGCCACGGCGTGACGCCCCACCACCGAGTCACTTTTGCACCAGTCCGCGCCCAAATCGAGCGGGCCGGCTGACCGCCGCGATTCCGGGATAAGAAATCAGTTGACGGCGACTCGGCGGCGAATCATTGTCCCAACGACTGATTCGCTGTTTTGGTTTCGTCAATGCTCCCCCTGAACAAAATTCTCGTGGGCGATTGCATCGCCCTCATGAATGAAATGCCGGCTGAATCGGTGGACCTTGTCTTTGCCGATCCGCCTTATAACCTCCAGCTGGGGGGCGAACTCTTGCGCCCGAACCACTCCCGTGTCGAAGGAGTGGAGGAGGACTGGGACAAGTTCGAGGATTTCGAGACCTACGACCGCTTCACGCGGGACTGGCTCGCCGCCGCCCGCCGCATCCTGAAGCCCGAGGGATCGTTGTGGGTGATCGGCAGCTACCACAACATCTTCCGTGTCGGCGCCACGCTGCAGAATCTGGGCTTCTGGATTCTGAACGACATCGTGTGGCGCAAGACCAACCCGATGCCGAACTTCCGCGGCACGCGCTTCGCCAACGCGCATGAGACCATGATCTGGGCCTCGCGCGAAAAGGACGCCCGCTACCGCTTCAACTACGACGCCATGAAGGCGCTGAACGACGACCTGCAGATGCGCAGCGACTGGCTGCTGCCGATCTGCAACGGCGCGGAGCGCCTGCGCGACGAGGACGGCCGCAAGGCCCACCCGACGCAGAAGCCGGAATCGCTTCTCTACCGCGTCATCCTGTCCTCCTCCCGCCCCGGCGACACGGTTCTGGACCCCTTCTTCGGCACCGGCACCACGGGTGCGGTGGCGAAGCGGCTGGGCCGCAACTGGATCGGGCTGGAGCGCGACCCGACCTACGCCAAGGCGGCCACCGCCCGCATCGAGGCGGTGGAGGAGGCGCCCGACGCCGCCGTTCTCGACACGCCGCCGAAGCGGTCGGCCCCGCGCATTCCCTTCGGCTGGGTGGTGGAGCGCGGCCTGCTGCGACCCGGCACGTCGCTGTTCGACCTGCGCCGCCGGGTGGTCGCCCGCGTGCGCGCCGACGGCACGCTGATCGGGGCCGGCCCGCGCGGCGAGCATCGCGGCTCCATCCATCAGGTGGGGGCCGCCATGGCCGGGCTGCCGGCCTGCAACGGCTGGACCTTCTGGCACTATGAGGACGGCGGCGACCTGCGCCCCATCGACGTGCTGCGCGAGCGCATCCGCTCCGAAGCCTCCGCCTGATCCCCGGCGCCGGACTGGAGACGGAGCGGCCGTTCACGCCGCCCCGTTCCCGCGAGTTCGGCATTGGAGCCCCTCATCAAGCGCCGCCCGCATGCCTTGGCAGGACGGGGACGGCGTGATAGGCGTGTCCGCCATGAACAAGCTCTTCGCCACCGTCACCGCTCCGGCGCCCCGTTCGGCCCCGGCGGCGCTTTCCACCCGTTGCTTCGTGCGCGATCTGGTCATGGATGCGTTGATCGGCGTCTATGCCCACGAACGGATCAAGCCGCAGCGCATCCGCCTGAGCCTCGACCTGGACGTCGTCGCCCCCGGCGTCACCGGCGAGGACATGGCGGCGGTGGTGAAGGGATTGGTCAGCCAGGGCCACGTCACCCTGATCGAAACGCTGGCCGAACGGATCGCCGAGCGCTGCCTGTCCGACGAGCGGATCGCCAGCGTCAAGGTGCGGGTGGAGAAGCTGGACGTGTTCCCGGACGCCGCAAGCGTCGGCGTCGAGATCGAACGCGCCCGCGCCTGACCCGTCAGGCGGGTTCCGTTTCCTCCACCGTCACGCGGCCGGCGGTGACGGCGGGCGGCGCCATGGGTGACGCGGTCAGCGGCAAATGGATGGTGAAGCGGCAGCCGGACCCCGGTTGTGACGCCACGGCGATGCGCCCGCCAAGTGTTCCCGTGACGATGTTGTAGACGATGTGCAGGCCGAGCCCACTGCCGCCTTCGGCGCGGCGCGTGGTGAAGAAGGGCTCGAAAATACGCTCGATCTGGTCCGGCGGAATGCCGCGGCCATCGTCGGCGACGTCCAGCACGACGCTCCCCGCGCCGGCGGAGGACGGACCGCCGGTGCCAGCGGCGATGGTGATGGTCCCCGGCACGTCGGGCCGGAAGGCGTGCAGCAGCGCGTTGATGACCAGATTCGACACGACCTGCGACAGGGCGCCCGGATAGCTGTCCATGATCAACCCGTCCGGACAGTCCAGCGTCACCCGATGCCCGGTGCCTTTCAGCTGTGGGGCCAGACTGCCGAGCACGCCGTCCAGATAGCCGCGCAGTTCGAACAGCCGCCGCGCCTCCGACGTCTGGTCCACGGCCACCTGCTTGAAGCTCTGCACCAGCGCGCAGGCGCGCTCCAGATTGCCCAGGACGATGGAGGCCCCCTCCTCGATCCGGTCCACGAAGTCCTCCAGGTCGCGGCGGCGCAGCTGGCCATCCGCCAGGCCGGCCCTGAACTGCCGCGCCTGCTCGGCGAGATGGCTGGCGGCGGTCACGCCGATTCCCACGGGCGTGTTGATCTCGTGCGCCACTCCAGCCACCAGTGCCCCCAGCGACGCCAGCTTCTCCGCCTGGACGAGGCTCCTTTGGGTCCTCCGGAGGTCGCGCAGCGCGCGCTCCGCCTCCTCCTTCGCGGCGACCAGCGCCTTTTCGGCGTATTTGCGAGCGGAGATGTCGTGAAGAGTCACGAAGAGCGATTCCACACCGTCGTGATCCATCGCCATTGCCGACAACACACCCCAGAAGGGACGCCCTTCGGCGGTTCTCAGCCGCGTCTCGACATCCGGCCGCCGTCCGCAGCGGAACACGCCATCGGCGAATCCCTGCCAATCAGCTGAAGTCTCCAGAAAATCCGGCATCGCGCGCTCCAGCAGGGCGGTGCCCGTGGTTTCCAGAAGCTCCGCGGCGGAAGCGTTCGCGAACAGGATGCGCCCATCGCTACCCCGCGCGATGACGATGGGAAAGGGCGAGGACTGCAGAATGACGTTCAGCCGCCCTTCGCTCGCCCGCAAAGCCGCGGACTGGCGGTGCAGCGCGCCGATCGCCTCGGCGAACCGCTCCACCGCATTGCCGATGCGATCGAATTCCTCCAGCGAGGCCGGCGGCAAGGCCACCGTCTGCGGGCTCTTCTGCAAGGCGTGCAGAGTGTCGCTGACGCGCAACACCGGAGCCACCACATGGCGGCGCAGCAGCGCCGTCACGATGCCCAACAGCAGGATGGCCGCAGCGATTCCCGCCACCCCGGTCCACAACCCGCGCCAGCCATCGGCGACGATGCGGTCCGTCATCAGCAGGGTGGTCGCGGCAGCGTCGCTGGACAGGCTGTCGGCCAGCGTTCTCAGTTGACGATAAACGAGGTCGCCGTCCTGCCGAACCTGTGCCAGCACGGACAGACGCCCGCGTTGCAGGTCGATCACCGTGCGCGCCGCCGCGAACCGGTCCAGAAGGATGGCAAGCCGGTTGGGTTGGACCGTCGGCCCCGTCCTCATGCTGGAGAGGCTGTCCAGCAAGGCTTGCTGGTTGCGCAGCAGCCCCGTGGCCTCGCTGTCCAGCAGCGCGAGTTGCTCCGCCGTTTCACCGGCCGCCGCCTGCCCGTAGAGCCGGCGCAGATGGTACAGGTTGCTGAGGAAGGCATAGTCCTGGACCGCCTTGTCCGGCTCCGCCAGCAGCGCGGTGGCGCCGGCCAGCGCTTCGTCGACCCCGGCCAACTGCTCGCGGATGCTGGCGGACAGCGAGTCGATCAGGTTGGCGCGATGGTTGCTGCGCCGCACGGCGCTCAGCGCACGGTCGAGCTTGTCCAAGACGTCGGCATCGACCACCAGGGCGAACCGGCTGGCCAACGCCTCAGCCTCGTCCAGGGCGGCGGCGCGGCGGGCGTGGTCCCGGCTGTTGAGGATCACCTCGGCCAGCCGGCTCAGCTCGGCGGCGGTCAGGGCGTCGCGGTGCTGCGCGCCGGCGCGCGGCATGGTGACGTTGCGCGCCTCCTCCGCGATGCCGGCGATGCCGAGGAAGGCCGACCCGACCACCACCATCAGAGTCCCCAGCACCAGGACCACGGCGGCGGCCAGCATCATCGCCACAGCCTGCAGACGGGGTTTGCCCCCGGAGCGGTTGACCGCCCCAACCGTTGGAACGTCGCGAGAGGGACCGTTGGGAGGGGGAACCGCGCCATGGGCGTCGGCGCTCCCGGTGACCGGCGCGCCGGCCGCCGCCACGATGTCCGCTACCGCGATGTCGCCCGGCCCCACCGGCTTTCGATTGTCCATCCCACCGTTCCAGCGCATCTCCCAGGACGAAAATCGCACAAAAAGACACTTCAAGCGATGTGCATGAATGGAGTTTTGCAAACAACGGTAAAGTATCCCGATTTGGCCTCATTCCTCCAGACGATTTTCCAAAATTCAGCGCCGTTGAGCGGCATTGCTCAAAAATTAGCTGCGGTGATAACCGAGCGCGGCGCAGGAAGAACGGCGATTTCCTGGATGAGTTTTTGCCGGAGCGCTTCGACGAAGCTGCTGCGGTCCATTGCCGTTTTCACGAATCCATTCATGCCGCCGACGACATTCTCCTGATAATACTCTTCCAGCCACGGAAACTCGTCGAGGATGGCCAGGGCGTTGATGGTAATCCCCTGCCGCTCGACCCGGTCGCGCACACCCGCGGGGTCCGGACCGCTGTTGGAAAAGCCGTTCGACACGATGTCGATGACCTTGCGCGCGGCGTCGAAGCCGTTGCCGGCGAACAGCTTCGCCGATTCGTCGATGGCGCTGCCCAGCGCCGTGGAATCCCCCTGAAAACCACGCGGCGCCTTGTCGATCCGGTCCGCGAAGGCGGCCACCTCCTCCGCGCTGGTCAGCGGAGTCCAGGGCACCAGGACGCGCAGGCTGTGCGGGCCTGAGAAGACCACCAGGGTCGCCGCAACGCCACCCGCGGTCACCGCGTCGCGGACGTCCGGATCGCGGAAGGCCGCGGCGTGGCCCTGCAACTGGAACTCCAGATCCCCATCGGTGATCGACGCCGACCCGTCCACCGCCAGAACGAGTTCCAAGGCGACGCGACGCCCGGCGGGGGCCGGCCCCTTCTTCGCCTTGGCCTCCGCCCGCTGAGGCGGCTCCGCCCGCAGGGGTCCGGCAAGCCACGCGCCGGCCAGGAAGGCCGGCAAGGCCAGGATCGTCCGCCGCCTCATCTCGCTCCATCCACCTTCCGTTTACGCGTGCGCCCCGTTTACGCGTGAGCCAGGGCGTGACGCACCACCTTCATCATGACGGAAGGGAGGGCCTGCCCGCCCAGCCGGTCCACCGGAACCCACAGCCCCTCGGCCATCCGCCAGCCGTCGCCGGCCTTGGCCGCGACGACCTCAAGGTCGAGGTGAAAATGGCTGAAAGTATGGCGGACCACGCCCGGCAGGCGGCGCCAGGACAAATCCAGCGGTGCCGCCGCCGCGATCTCGGCATCGGTCGGCGCGTGGCCGGCCCAGGGGGTGGAGGGCACTTCGGTCATCCCGCCCAGCAGCCCCTCCTCCGCCCGGCGGCGCAGCAGAACGGCCCCCTCCGGGTTCAGCAGCCAGAAGGCGACGCCGCGCCGGGTCGGCTTATCCGCCTTGGCGGCCTTGCGGGGAAGCTGCTCCTGGATGCCGGCAGCACGGGCGGCGCACCAGTCCGACCAGGGGCAGAGCATGCATTTCGGCTTGCGCGGCGTGCAGACCGTTGCGCCCAGATCCATCATCGCCTGGGCGTAGTCGCCGGGCCGCTCGTCCGGCGTCAGGAGGGCGGCCAGCGCGCGCAGCTTGGGCTTCACGCCGGGAAGCGGTTCCTCGACGGCGAACACGCGGGAAACCACCCGTTCCACATTGCCGTCCACCACCGTCGCCTTGTGGCCGAAGGCAATGGCGGTGATCGCCGCCGCGGTGTAGGCGCCGATGCCCGGCAGGTCCAGCAGAGCCACCTCCTTGTCGGGGAAGCGCCCCGCCCGCTCCGTCGCCACCACCTGCGCGCATTTGTACAGGTTGCGCGCCCGCGCGTAGTAGCCGAGCCCGGCCCAGGCCACCAGCACGTCGTCCAGCGGCGCCGCCGCGAGGTCGCGCACCGTCGGCCAACGTTCGGTGAAGGCGCGGAAATAGGGTGCGGCGGCGGGCACCGTGGTCTGCTGCAGCATGATCTCCGACAGCCAGACCCGGTAGGGGTCGGCGACCTCCCCCGGCTTGGCGCGCCAAGGCAGGTCGCGGCGGTTGTGATCGTACCAGGAGAGCAGTCGTGGGGCGGCGTCCCTGGGGGCACTCTTCGGGGCCTGTCTCTTATACACATCTGACGCTGCCGACGATTATACGCGAGTGTAGATCTCGGTGGTCGCCGGATCATGAAAAAGGGGGGGGGGGGGGGGGGGGGGGGGGGGGGGGGGGGGGGGGGGGGGG